>CAYMGA010000018.1:0-12612 GCA_964389865.1 uncultured Nitratifractor sp. | reverse complement strand
GTGCCTTTGCACACTTCTACTGCAATTTCGATACATCTTTTATGCTCATCGTGGCTTAGAGTTGCACTCTCTCCTGTTGTTCCAACTGGGCAAATGGCATCAATACCGTGTTTAATTTGTCTTTTTATCAAATTTGCATAACAAGCTTCATCTAATTTACCATCTTTAAATGGTGTAATAATCGCAACGGTTGCACCGCTAATATATGAACTCATCTATTTTTCCTTTTTTAAAATAAGTGTAGTTGAAAAGTTATTATCTAAATACTTTTTTGCTACCTCTTGTATATCTTTTAGCGTAATTTTATCTAAATTATCCTCATAATTAAGCAAAGGTTCTAAGCTCCCTTTAGCTAAGTAGCTACCATATAAGCTAGATACCGAAGATGACCCCTCTAGCTCTTTAATAAAATCTACTTTACTATTTAGTTTTACTTTGTTTAACTCATCTTGTGTAATTTTACCACTCTTTAAATCTTGAATTTGAGATAATATCTCTTTTTCTAAATCTTCTGCTGTTGTATTTGGAGTAGCCATTGCTAAAAATAGAAAAATACCTCTATCTTTAAGTTCCATATTATATCCATATACAGTTGTTGCCATCTGTTTTTTCTCTACCATATCTTTATATAGCCTACTACTTTTACCACTACTTAAAATTTCTGATAAAACAGATAGAGCAACTTGGTCTTTATGTTTAAAATTTGGTATATCAAAAGCTATTGCAACTGTATCTACATGATTGGCTTTTTTATGAATTATAACTCTTTTTGAGCCATCTCTTTGTGGCTCGTGTGGTTTAAAAGTATTAAACATAGAGCATAGTTTTTTATTACTATTTTTTATTTTTCCAAAATATTTTTCTGCTTCTTCAAAAACTTTATCTTTATTTATATCTCCAGCTACAACTAAAATAGCATTATTTGGTTGATAAAATTTCTCGTGAAACTCTCTTATATCTTCTATATTCCAACTTAATATATCTTCCATAAAACCAATTGGTGTCCAATGGTAACTGTGAGATGTAAAGTGTTCATTGAATAATCTAAAATATAGATAGCCTAATGGATTATTATCAGTTCTCCAGCGTCTCTCTTCAGCAACAACTTTTCTCTCTTTTTGAAACTCTTTATCTGTTAAATTTAAATTTTGCATTAACTCTGCATAAAGTTCTAAAGATTTATCTAAATATTTTGCAGAACTTTTAATAAAGTAGTGAGTGTAATCAAAGTTTGTAGATGCATTATTTACTCCACCTAAACTTTTAACTATTTTATCAAATTCACCCTCTTGTAAATTTTTTGTAGATTTAAAATTCATATGTTCTAACATATGGGCAATTCCACTTTTACCCATCATCTCATCTCTACTACCTACTTTATAAAATATATCTGTTGTAATTACACCTGTATTATTATGTAATGGTATTGCACAAATAGTAAACCCATTCTCTAAAGTTTTTATATAATGTTTTGGTAATGAACTTGCCATTAAATCTCCTATTAAAATTAAAAAAAATATTAAAAATTTCATATTACTCCTAAGTTATCTTCTATCACTTCCTATAGCTTCAGTTATTGAAGTAAAGCCATCTTTTTTAATAAGCTTAATTAATTCTCTATTAATATTGCCTACTAAAGATGGTCCTTTATAAATTAAAGCAGTATAAATTTGCACTAGTGATGCACCAGCTTTTATTCTTCTATAAGCCTCTTTAGCATCGCTTACTCCACCAACACTAATTAAAATAGTTTTACCAAATAGTTCATTCGCAATTGCATCAAATAGTTTAAAAGATTTCTCTTTCAAAAGTTCTCCACTAATACCACCTATATCTTTTGGCTCTTTACTAAGGGAGTAATCTATAGTAGTATTTGTTGCAATTATACCACTTGCTCCTGCATCTACTGCAACTTTACAAAGAGTAATTGCATCTTTAGCTTCCATATCTGGTGCAATTTTTAGTAAAATTGGTTTTTTAGTTATAGATTTTCCTACTTTAAATACCTCTTGTATAAATTTTTCATTTTGTAAATCTCTAAGTCCTGGGGTATTAGGAGAAGATATATTTATAACAATATATGTTCCATAATTTTTAAATGCACGAAATAGTTTTTCGTAATCACTAATAGCTTCTATCTCTGGTGTTAATTTATTTTTACCAATATTAATACCAATAGGGTAGTTAAAAAATTCAACTTTTTTTAAATTTTTTAACATATTATAGCTACCTTTATTATTAAAACCCATAGCATTTTGAATAGATTTCTCATCTATTAATCTAAATAGTCTAGGTTTTGGATTTCCATGTTGTGGTTTTGGTGTTACTGTGCCAATCTCTGTAAATCCAAAGCCAAGTGCAGGCATTGCTTTAATATAATCACCATTTTTATCAAAACCAGCTGCTAAACCTATTGGATTATGAAAAGTTGTTCCAAAAATATTTTGTTTTAAAATCTCACTATTTACAAAGTTTTGCTTAAGCATATAACTGTTTAATGGTGGACAAATTGTTATAAATTTTAAACCAATCCCAGCAATAGTATGAGCACACTCTGGTTCTAATTTAAACATTATCTTTTTTAAATTATCATAATTAAAAAAACTCACTATATCTTCTCCCATTTTGTTCCATTTGGTGTATCCATAAGTTCAATACCCATACTCTTTAACTCATCTCTAATCTCATCAGCTTTGGTATAATCTTTTGCCTTTTTTGCATGGCTTCTTTGCTCTATAAGGCTCTCTATTTTGGCTTTATCTTCATTACTAACGCCTTGTTGAAACCACTCTATTGCATCTTTTGAACCAACTCCTAAAAGTGTAGATATAAACTCTATATTGCCTAAAATCTCCTGTTTTAAGATTTTATTTTTTGCCTCTTTATCTAAACTTTCGTTTGCACTTGCAATCATATCATCAATTATAGCCATTGCTTTAGAGCTATTTAGGTCATCACACATTGCTTCTAATAATTGATTTTTGAACTCTATATCACAGTTACCCACTTTAACACCATATAATCTCTTTTTAAGGCGATATAATTTATCTAATCTCTTTTTAGAATTTAATAACTCCTCTTCACTAAAGTTAAAATCATTTCTATAATTAATAGATATAAGATAGTATCTTAATAACTCTCCATCATAAATCTTTAATGCATCTTTTAAAAAGAAACTATTTCCTAAAGATTTACTCATCTTTTCACCATCTATTGTAACAAATCCATTATGCATCCAATATTTAGCTATCTCTTTATTTAAAGCACATCTAGTTTGAGTTGCTTCATTTTCATGGTGAGGAAAGAGTAAATCTGCACCACCACAGTGAATATCTATACAGTAGTTATCATCACCTTTAAAATATTTTGCTATCATTGCTGAACACTCTATATGCCATCCTGGTCTTCCACTTGGCAGACTGTTTTCAAAGCAAATATCATTACTATCTTTACAGGCTTTCCAAAGAGCAAAATCTTTTTCATTTTTCTTTCCATTTATTGTTTCTATTCTGCTTTGTGTTAAATTATCATCTACAACCATATGAGAAATAGAACCATATTTTTTATCTTTAGAGGTATCAAAATATATATCACCATTATCTAATTTATATGCACAACCTTTATCTATTAAGCTTTGTATCATATTCTCAATAGCTTTAAGAGATTGTGTAGCCTTAGGTTCTATATCTGCTCTTAAAACACCTATTGCATCCATATCTTCTAAATACCTATCTATATAAAAGTTAGTTATCTCTTTTAAGGTTTTATTACTCTCTTCTATCTTTTTAATAATTTTATCATCTATATCTGTAAAATTTTTTGCTAAAGTTACTTTGAATCCAAGAGCAGTTAGTGTTCTTTTTAATAAATCAAAGCTTAATGCACTCCTTGCATGACCTAAATGTGCATCATCATAAACAGTTGGTCCACATACATAAATTGTAGCTTCTTTATTCTTTATTGGTTTAAAAATTACTTTTTCTTTTTTAACGCTATCGTAGAGTTGAAATTCCATAAGCTTACCTAAATACTAATTTTTTAAAATTATATCAAAAAGCCCTTTAGGGCAATTAAATATAAGCTTTCTATTATATTATCGTCTAAATCTATTGAACTTGCAGTTAAAAAAAGTTTTTCAAGAGCTTTTTTATTAATTGTTTGAGTATTAGAGCAATTTGAATGAGTTGGCAAAAAACCATCTATTACAGATATATTATCTTCAATATCTCTTTTGCATATAATACATTTTGATAGTGGTTTAATTCTACCCTCATATTTTAGAATACTGATATAGCTTTCTACTATTAATCTTTTTGGAGATTGTTTATCCCATCTTTTAGCAACTTTTAATATTGTATCGTAATAAAATGGTTCAATATTTGAAATATCTCTAAAGTGTGGTTCAAATATTGATATAAAATTGTGCCATAACATCAACTTTTCTCTATTATAGAGCCAAGGAAATCCAATATGAGAAATCTTTCTAATTTTTGGTAAAAAATTATGACTCTCTTCACTTTCAAAATCTATTAAGTAGCCAAGTTGTAAAATGGAGTGTCTTGCTCCATAGAAACGATAATATTTTGTAACACTTTTAGCTGTTAAAATAGTAACTATAATATCTTCATTTTTAGCTTTTTGAAGTTTTAAAATAAAGCCTTTCAGTATCTTATCCTTAATATTATGATACAATATTTTACAAAAACAGGCTTAAAGTATGAAACAGAGTTTTTTAAAAGATGTAATTACTGCAAATCAAGAGATTTACAAAGAGATTCAAAAAGGTGTAAAAAAGAATTGGCAATTAGAGTATAATGTAGGTGCTGGTGGAGATATATCTACAGGCTTAGATTTATTTTCTGAATCTATTTTTATAAAATATTTATCTAAATATGGAAAAATAGATTCAGAAGAAGCAGGTGTAGTAGGAGAGGGTGAAAATAGTATAATTATAGACCCTCTTGATGGTAGCTCAAATGCTTATACTAACTTTCCATATTTTGGCTCATCTGTGGCATTAATAAATAAAGATAGCTTATTAGAAGTTGCTGTTGTATGTAACTTTGCAAATGGTGATATTTTTTATAAATTTGCAAATGAAAAATTAAAAGTAGGCAATTTAAATAAGTTAGATTTTAAAGATGAAAAGTTATATACGAATGCTAAAATTGGAATTTTTGAACGCTCTTATAATTTCTCTTCTATTGTTAAAGCTTTAGATAAAGAAGGATTAAAATATAGAGCCCCAGGTGCTATTGCACTATCTCTAGCTTATGCACATAGGGTAGATTATGTTTTATTTATGGGAGAGAATATAAGAGTTTATGATTTTGCTGCTGGATTAGGACTTTGTGAAGACTTAAAAGTTTCTATTAGTGATAATTATGTTATAGTTACACATAGTAAAGATATATTATTAAGAATTGAAAATATTATAAAAGAGGATAATAGATGAATTTGGCTAATCTTTTCGGTTTTAAAAAGCAATCTTCAGCTTCTGAGGCTCCAAGTCATTGGGTTAAGTGTCCAAAGTGTAATGCCCTAATGTATTATAAAGAGGTAGATGCAATTAACAATGTATGCCCAAAGTGTACACACCATTTTAGAATAGATGCTCAAAAAAGAATAGAGTTACTAGCAGATGAAGATAGTTTTGAAGAGAAAGATAGTAATTTAACTCCAAATGACCCACTAAAATTTGTAGATAAGAAGAGTTATAAAAAAAGAATAGAAGAGGGTAAAGAGAAAACTGGTGGAAGAGCATCTTCAGTAGTTAGTGGTAGTTGCACAATAGGAGGGATGCCAGTAGAATTAGTGGTATTTGATTTTAAATTTATGGGTGGAAGTTTAGGTTCTGTAGAGGGTGAAAAGATTGTTAGAGCAATTAATAGAGCTATAGAGAGAAGAGCAGGGTTAATAATTGTATCAGCAAGTGGGGGCGCTAGAATGCAAGAGAGTACTTACTCTTTAATGCAAATGAGTAAAACTTCGGCAGCTCTTAAAAAATTATCAAATGAAAAACTTCCATTTATATCTATTTTAACAGACCCTACTATGGGTGGTGTTAGTGCCTCTTTTGCAATGCTTGGAGATATTATTATAGCTGAACCAAACTCTTTAATTGGGTTTGCAGGACAAAGAGTTATTAAGCAAACTATTGGAGCAGATTTACCAGAGGGCTTTCAAAGAGCAGAGTTTTTACTAAAACATGGACTTATTGATAAAGTTGTAGATAGAAATGATATGAAAGAAAGTTTAACTAATTTTTTAAAGCTATTTTTAAAGGATTAAAAATAGCTTTAATTTATGCACTTATAGATAAGAAATTATTAGATAATAGTAGTTGTAACTTAGTTAATTATATTAACTATTTAAATAAAAAAGAGATACCAATAGCTCAATATAGAAATAAAATATATAATAAAGAGATTATTAAAAAAGATTTAGAGTTAATAAAAACTACTTATAATGGAACAATTATCATAAATGATTATATTGAATTTATAGATTTAGCAGATGGGTTACATATTGGGCAAGAAGATTTAACTAAATATAACTCTATTAAAGATATTAGAGAAAAAATTGGTAAAAAAATATTAGGTCTCTCTACTCATAATTTAGAAGAGATAAAAAATGCCAATACTCTTGATATTGATTATATAGGTCTTGGAGCATATAGAGCAACTTCTACAAAAAAAGATGCTAAATATAAAGGAGAGTTACTATTAGAAATAGCAAAATCATCTAAACATAAAGTTGCTTTAATTGGTGGAGTAAAACTTGATGATAACTTTTCTAAATATCCACAAATCTATTACCAAGTAATTGGTTCAGATTTAATAAAAAGTTATTTAAAAGATAAGTTGTAAATAGCTTTTGTTTAATACAATTATGGTAGTATTATTAAAATTCTTACTATTTATAGGAGTAATTAGTGCATGATTTAAATTTAACAACATCTTGGATAGGTATTATATCTTTAATTATATTTTTAGTCGGTTACTATTTTATAGCAACTGAAGATAGATATCGTATAAATAAAGCAAAACCTGCTCTTTTAATGGGTACATCTATTTTTATGTTAATAGGTTTATATTTTTCTATTAATGGATTAGATGGGCATATTTTAGAAAAAGAGGTTGAAAATCTTATTGTAGAAATTGCAGGTATATTCTTTTTCTTATTAGTAGCTATGACATATATAGAAGCTATGATAGATAGAGGAGTCTTTTCTGCATTAAGATATAATCTTGTCTCAAAAGGCTATAGTTATAAAAGACTATTTTGGACAACTGGTTTATTAGCATTTTTTATATCTCCTGTTGCCGATAATTTAACAACAGCACTTATTTTATCTACAGTTTTATTAACAATAGATAAAACAAATAAAAGCTTTTTAGTCCCTGGAGCTATTAATATTGTAGTTGCTGCAAATGCAGGTGGTGCTTGGAGTCCATTTGGGGATATTACAACACTTATGGTTTGGGTAGATGGAAAAGGGAGCTTTACAGAGTTTTTATACCTTTTTCCTGCCTCTTTTATTGGTTGGTTTGTAACAGCATTTTTACTTAGTCGTGTAGTTCCAGAAGGAAAACCACCATTTAATGCAGATGAGAAAAAAGCAGAAATACAAGAGGGTGGTAAAGTAATTATTGGATTATTTGCTTTAACAATAATTTTTGCTGTATTATCTCATCAAGTTTTACATTTACCAGCGATGTGGGGTATGATGTTTGGTTTATCTCTTCTTAAAATTTATGTATATGCAATAAATATAAGTAAATCAAAAACTCACTTAAATGCTTTTAGTTGGATATCTAAAATAGAAAATGATACACTCTTATTCTTTTTTGGTATTTTAGCTGCAGTTGGTGGGTTACATTTTTTAGGTTACTTAGAGTATTTTACAGAACTTTATAATAAGTTTGGAGCAACTGCTGTAAATATTGGAGTTGGATTTTTATCTGCTGTTGTAGATAATGTTCCTGTAATGAGTGCAGTATTAAAAGCAGATCCAAATATGGGAACTTCAGAGACAGCACAATGGATGCTTGTAACTTTAACAGCTGGAATAGGTGGTAGCTTAATTAGCTTTGGAAGTGCAGCAGGTGTGGGAGTTATGGGTAAAATGCATGGAATTTATACTTTTGCATCACATATGAAATATGCATGGATGGTATTAATAGGTTATATTATATCTGTATTAATTTGGTATATTCAATTTCAGATTTTAGGTGTAGGCGCCTAAAATCTTATCTAAATCTATCAGTTAGATATGGCTTATCTAATTGATTTAAAAGTGTTGTAGCTCTAATTGGTGAACCTAAAAGATTTTTATAAATAATATAATTTGCTAAAACTTTTTTTCCGTAATAGTTTGTCTCTTGTTTATCGACTCTCTCTAAACTTATATAAGGTTCATACGCTCCACTTTTAAATATATTTTTTCTAATTAATCTTTTTGTGTAGCCAATTCCTGCATTATATGCATATGCAACAAATAGTGGATGGTATAGATATTTATTTAAATAATTTAAGTGTGTATTTGCAAACTTAATTGCAATTTTTGGATTAAACATATCTTCTAATCTAACACTTTCTCTTCTAACTTTTGCAATATGTTTAACTAAAAATGGCATAAATTGCATCATACCTACAGCAAAAGAGCGTGATATAGCAGCAGGAATAAATTGACTCTCTTGTTTTGCTATAGCATATATTAAGGCTTGTCTATCTATTGGGTATTTTGAGATAATGTCTCTATATGGCATAGGGAAATAGTGTTTTGTATCTTTAGAAGCTTTATTTAAAATATAAAAATAGTATGCTTGAGATACTGTAGAGTTATATTTGAGGGCAAGTTGGTATAAATTATATCTGTTAGAAAATATCTTTTGTTTTAATCTAGCCCAAGAAATTGGGTCTTGAATATTAATTGGTGATATTTTATTAATTAATTTTGCACTATTTGGTCTAGGGTATGGCTTACCAAGTTTATCTAATGCTATTAATCTATAAATATTAAAATCATGACTATTTGCTAAAGATATTAAATATTTTCTATTTTTACTACTCATATATGCCCAAAATGTAGCTCTATCAGAATAAAATTTACTACTAGCTTTAAATCTAGCAATATTAAAAAATTTTGATGCTAATATATTTTTACCAACTCTTAAATTTTTAAATCCTAGCTTACATAAATTATTATAAGTTATGTGAGTATTCATAGTTGGAGGATAGTTTAATATTACATATTTTAAATTATCTAAATTTTCTCTAAAAGCTCTAAATATAACTTGATTAATTAATTTGTCTCTTTGCAAATTATTATATAGTTGTTTACTAATTTTTCTATTTAAAACTCTTCTGTTCTCTTTACCAGCTAGAGAAAATAGTACTAACTTGTCATGATTACTTAATTTAAGCCAAGATTCATAAAAAGAACCACTTTTATGTAGTTTAGATATTAAAAAAGTATATCTGTTTGAGTTTATAATATGAGAGACTCTTTTAACTCGTTTTTTTAAATAATAACCACTCTTTTTATAAAAAGCTCTATTTAACTTACTATTGAGATTATCTATTAATTTAGATGCTTCAATGGCTTCTGTTTTAGTAGTTGAACTCTTTTTTAAATATTGCCATATATAAAAATCTCTCTCTACAGACTTTGGCATATGCTTTAACTCATTTAAATTTAAAGAGTAAACTATGGCTGAACTCATTAATATAGTGAATGTAATATTTTTTAATATATTCAAAAATGTCCTTAAAATTTAGATTTTTAAAAAGGGAAAAATTATTTTATCCCCCCTATAAATGAATTTTAATTATTATTTGTCAATTAGATTTTTAAACTTAAAATAATACTATTTATTAAATTTAATGCAAATATTATTAAGATTGGTGATAAATCAATTCCTGAAACTATTACAAATGGTAATTTTCTTCTTATTAAAGTAAATAATGGCTCAGTTAAACCTCTTATAATTTGAACAAATTGATTCCTTGGGTCTGGATTAACAAAGCTTAAAAGTGCAGCTATTATTATAATCCAAGTATATAAATTAATAAATAAAGATATTAAATTTAAAAAACTATTAACTATTAATGACATCTTGCTACCTCCAATATATATGATTTAATTAATGGATATATTTTCTCTAACTCTAAACCTTGATTTTCTCCTGTTAAAAGATATTTTAATGGCTCTTCTAAATCCTTATCTTTTAAATTACTTTTTTGCTCTAAATATATCTTAAACTCTTGAAAACTTTTAATCATAGGAGCTTTTTGTATAATTTGAGATAATATTTTTATATTTTTTGATTTGTTACAATCTTTAGGTTCAAATATATTTTTAATAATTTGCTCTAACTCATTAATTGTGCTAACATTATTTAAGTAAAGTTTTAAAAGCTCTCCAATCTCTTTATCTGCAAAGCCAAAAATAGATGATAATTTCTTACTATCCATTATTTGTAAATGATTACGATTTAACTCTTTTAATCTATCTATATCAAATAGTATTGAAGATGTATCAACTTTATTAATATCAAACCATTTTATTGCATCTGGTAAATAGAATATCTCTTTTTCCTCTTTATAGCTAACAGTTAGAAGATAATTAATTATTGCATCTGGCAAAAACCCCTCTTTTAATAATCTTTTAATACTATAATTATTGCTGTTTTCTATAAGAGGTAAATGTATATATTCTATAGAATTACTATAACCTAGCTCATTTTGAATATATTTTTGTTTTATACTATTATTTAATTGAGTCTTATCTGTAATGATGGTATCTATTGCCATACTCATATCGTCAATTGCTGATGCAAAATTATATGTTGGATTACCATTTTCATCTAAAATTACAAAACTATCTATCTCATTTTCTTGAAACTCTATATCTCCTAATAAATTATCATTTATAATAAGTGGATTTTTTGGAGCTTTTATTCTAATTCTGAATTTTTTATTTTTTGATTTGAACTGTTCTATCTCTTTGTTACTTAAATGTAAGCATCGATTATTATATTTTTCTTCTTTAGATAACTCTTCTTGATTACAAAAACATGCAAATGCTTTATTTTCTTTTAATAATTTATAAGCAAACTCTTGATAAGTTTTTATCTTTTCACTTTGATATATTAATATATCCTCTTTAATAGCAAATTTTTTTAATATATCTAAACTCTCTTGTTCTTTACCATCTAAATTGATAGCTATATCTGATACACCTATGATAAAACCATCATTTTTTTCTTTTGCTACTATATAGTTTAATATAGCAACTCTTAAATCATTTATAGTTAAATCTTTTTTAGGTAAAAAAGAGAATTTTAGCATTTATTATCCTATCTTACTTTTTATCTGATTTAGTGGGATTATACTGTAATATTAATTAATAAAAATTTAAAATTACCCAAGTGGGTAAACTTTTTAGTCGTTGTTGCTATCGCCACCAGTTACAGTATTTACTACTGCACCACCTGCAGCACCAGCAATATCTAAAGTAGTTGTAACAGCTTTACCAGCAATTGATATTGGTGCAGTAACTATCTGTGTACAGCCACTAAAAATAGTAGCTATAAAAACAGAAAGAAGTAGTAGTTTCAAATTAAGCCTTATAGTTTGCTATTGCAGCTTCTAAAATCTCTGCAGCCTCTTTTTTACCTTTAAAACCAGTAACTTTAACCCATTTATTTGGCTCTAGCATTTTATAAGTTTCAAAGAAATTTTTAATTTTGTTTAATGTGTGCTCTGGTAAGTCGCTAATATCTTGAATATTGTTAAATGTAGGGTCTATTTTTTCATGTGGAACAGCTAATAGTTTCTCATCTATACCACTTTCATCTTCCATTAATAAAACGCCAATTAATCTACATTTTATAAAACTACCTGGAATTAATGGGTATTCCCCTAAAACTAAAATATCTGCTGGGTCACCATCGTCAGATAAAGTGTTAGCTACAAAACCATAATTTGCAGGGTAAAACATTGCAGAAAACATAACTCTATCTACTTCGATAGCACCACTATCTTTATCTAACTCATACTTAATGTTAGAGCCATAAGGAACTTCTATAATCGCTTTAACTTCATCTGGGCATTTACCAGATCCAATTTTACTAATATCCATCTATAATCTCCATTAAAAAATTTTGTGTGATTTTAACATAAATAACATTACAAAGTAGCAGAAATAAATACACAATTGCCTATTTAATAAACCTATCAATGCTTTTAGCAATATTACAATACTCATCTCCCCAACCATTATCTATTGCAATATCTTGCAAAGAGTTAGTAGGTAAAAAAATTATTTTTAATTCATTTATATCATTATTTTTAATTAATAGTTTAATTCTATCTATTAGCTCACTAACTGTTTCACTAGAATAAATACAATCGTTTGAATCTTCTAAATATTTAATAGTTTTTTCTAAATATTTCAATAGAGTTTTATCTAATTTCATTTATGTAACCTTAAACTAATTCTTACCTTAAAAAGCCGCTATACTCTTTTAAATTCCTTCTTAAAGCCTTACAATCTGGTATAAATTCACCAACTAAACTCCAAAAATCTTTTGAGTGGTTTTTGTG
>CAYMGA010000017.1:0-12979 GCA_964389865.1 uncultured Nitratifractor sp. | reverse complement strand
GCAAACCACCTTGATTTTTTATAAGCTCATCTCCTGGGCGTAAATATAGGTGGTAAGTATTTCCTAAGATTATCTCAGGCTTTAAAATCTCTTTTAAATCTACTGCATCTAGTGCTTTTACAGCTCCAACTGTTCCTACAGGCATAAAAACTGGAGTTTTTATTGTAGAGTGAGTAGTTTTTATTGTACAAGCTCTTGCACGATTGTCTATATTGTCTATACTAAATTTCATTATGCTATAATGCCTTTATGATTTTAAGAGAATTTTATCTAAAAAATATAAAAGAGGAATATGAATAATATTTTAATCGTAGCAAAAGGTCAAATTTCTAAAACATTTATTAAACAACTCGCTATTAAAGATTTATCTTTATATAACTATATAATTCTTACAGAAGATGAAAAAGAGTTTGATAGCAAAATAACTCATATGACATTTATAGAATTAGACCCAACAAGTTTGTTTAGACTAAGAAGAGTATGTAGAGAAGATAAATTTGTAACTGTATTTATTATTATCGATGATATGGAAGAGTCTTTACAAGTTTATTACAATATAAGAGTTCTTAATAAAAAGGTAAGAGTTGTTGCTTTAGACTTAAATTTCTCTTATAGAGATGTAAAAGATAGTTATCTCAATAGTATAGATGTTAATACTATTATAGCTAATAGATTATATGATTTTTTACCAAATGTTCCTGTTACAGCACAAACCATAGGTTTAAATCAAGGTGAAATAATGGAGGTAGATGTTCCATTTGCAAGTAGTTATGCCTTTAGACATATTAGCTCGATTCCTCAAATTAAATGGAGAATTGTTGCTATATATAGAGAAAATAAATTAATTTTACCAACAAATGCAACAATGATAAAACCAAGAGATAGATTACTTTTAGTTGGTAAACCACAAGTATTAACTACTGTTTTTAATAGAATAAAAAGTAGAAGTAATAATTTTCCAGAACCTTTTGGTAGGAATTTTTATCTATGTTTAGATATAGATGTAGATGCTAAAAAGGCTATAGATTATATAGAAGAAGCTATATATATCCTAGATAGATTTGATGATAAAGAGTTAACTATTAGAGTTATTAATCCTAATGACTTTGAAATATCTGAAAAGATAAAAAAATATGAAAATGATAGAATTAGGATACTATTTTCTTATTTACCAATCTCAGAGGGTGAATTAGCAACAGATTTGACAAATTATGATATTGGATTAATTTTAATTTCTAATGAAAATTTAAAAGTTAATAAATTTAATAATGAATTATATGCTTATAAAAAGTTAATATATATTTATGGTGATACAAAATTATCTAATATTCAAGAAGCAACTATTATTAAAAGTGATGAAAAAGAGTTAGAAGAGATATCTTCTATTGCATTTTATATAGCAGAGACATTAAAAATTAATTTAGCTTTAAGAGAGTATGAACCAGATGGTAACTTTAATGAGAGTAGAAATATTTTAGAGCATTATGAAACACTATCTCATGTACATAATGTAAAATTAAATATTATACAAGAGAAAAAGAATCCTATAAAAGCTGTAAAGTATTTAAAAAGAGTTTTATTAATAGTTCCTTTTAGAAAAGATATGAGTTTTAATGGAATTAAATCATTTATTAATAGAGATGTAGATAGTTTACTATTAAAAACAAATAACCATTCAAAACTGTTAATATCTATTACAGAGTAGCCTTTTTCTAATTATTTTTGAGTAAAATATATATAAAAAAATAGGTATATATTATGGAAATTTTAATCGATATTGAGGCTAAAGAGAGAAAGTCATATAAAATTTATATAGAAGATTTAAAAAAGTTAAATTTTAGTAATAAAGTAGCAATTATAACAAATCCTACTGTTGCTAAATTTCATTTACAAAGAGCAATAGATGCAATAGATGCACCACAAATAGAAATTATTGAGGTGCCAGATGGAGAAGAGTATAAAAATATAGATACAGTTTTGACTATTTTAGATAAATTATTTCAAGCTAAATTTGATAGAAAATCTACTCTTATTGCACTTGGTGGTGGAGTTATTGGAGATATGACAGGGTTTACTGCTTCTATGTATCAAAGAGGAATAGATTTTATTCAAATGCCTACAACTCTTTTATCTCAAGTAGATGCAAGTGTCGGTGGAAAAACAGGTGTAAATAACCAATATGGTAAAAATTTAATAGGGGCATTTTATCAACCAAAAGGTGTATATATTGACCCAGCATTTTTAGATACACTACCTCCAAGAGAGTTTGCGGCTGGTATTGCAGAAGTTATAAAAATGGCTGTAATGTTTGATTTTGATTTCTACAACTTTTTAAAGGATGCAAATTTTAATAGTAAAGATGATGTTATATCTATAATAGCAAAATCTGTAAAATTAAAAGCAGATGTAGTAAATAAAGATGAAAAAGAGAGTGGAATTAGGGCAGTATTAAATTATGGTCATACCTTTGGACATGTTGTTGAAAATTTAACAAATTATAGTAAATATCTACATGGAGAAGCTGTTGCTATTGGTATGGTTATGGCTAACGAATTAGCTGTAAGTTTAGGTTTATTATCAAAAGAGGAAGCCGAAGATATAAAAGAGTTACTTAAAAAGAGTAATCTACCTACTACTTTTAAAATAGATAATATAGAAGATTTTTATGAGCATTTTTATTTAGATAAAAAGAGTTCAAATGGCTCTATTGCATTTATTTTACCAAATGGAAAAATTGGAAGTAATATTATTAAAAGAGATATACCTAAAAATTTGGTTATTGAAGCACTCCAAAATTTTAGGAATAATTGATGAGAAAAATTTTACTACTGATATTTTTTTTATCAGTCATGCTTTATAGTAGTACTGACTTAAATAATAGTAATAAGAACAATATAAAAGATGTTAATAAAACAGAAGTTCCTATAAATAGAGAACTTTTAATATTTACTACAAAGCTTGAAACTTTAGATAAAGATAAAGATTTAAATAATGAGTGGACAAAAACATATTCAGCATATATAACACATCAAAAGCTTTTGGATAGACAAAAAGATATAAAAAATAAAATATTAAAACTTAAATCTTTAAAGAGTTTGACAAAAAAGCAAAAAAAAAGATTAGCTGCTTTAGAAAAAGAGAATAAAATATTAAAAGATAAAATAAATTTAATTAAAAATTTTGATATTGACCCATTTAAGAAGTTTATTGAGCCACCTAAATTAGATAATGTTCCAAATATTAGTAACCCATTTGCAATTATTGGTGGATATTCATATTTAAAAGAGTTAGATAATGAAAAGCAAGAGTATATAAATAGGTATGATGCTCTTATTCAAACTATACAAAAGCTAAAACAAAAGCAAGAGCTATTATCTAAAATATTAAAAATCACTAATAGTAAATTAGATAAGCAACATCTTGATATAGTAAATAAAGAGTTAAAAAAGTTATTAACTATTAAAGATATATTCTCTACTACTAAAGATGTATATCTAAAAAAAGCAGATGAAGTTAAGATTTCTATAGACAATAGCATAAAAAGAGAGATAGAAAAAGCTGTAAAAACTATAGTAATTGCATCAATATTTCTATTTATATTTATTGGCTTAAAGTATTTAACTAATAAATACTTATCTGATAAAGATAGTTTTTACACTGTAAATAAAGTTATTAATATAGCTTTTATAACAGTAATTATATTTATTTTACTATTTAGTTATCTAGAAAATGTAAATTATTTAATTACAATTTTGGGTTTTGCCTCTGCTGGTATTGCAATTGCTATGAAAGATTGGTTTATGTCGTTAATGGGGTGGTTTGTAATAGTAATTGGTGGTGCTATACATGTTGGAGATAGAATAAAAGTTGTAAGAGGTAATATTGAGTATGTAGGAGATGTTGTAGATATATCTATGCTTAGAATGACTATTTATGAAGATATAACACTTACAACTTATGTACACAACAGAAGAGCAGGGCGTATAATTTTTGTGCCTAATAACTATATTTTTACAGATTTAATTGCTAATTATTCTCACTCTGGCTTAAAGACTGTGTGGGATGGTATAGATTTTTATATAACTTTTGACTCTAATATCTCTAAAGCAACAATGATTGCAAAAAATATTGTAAAACAATACTCTAAAGGTTATACCGATATTACAAGAAAGCAACTTAATAAATTAAGAAGCAAATATCAGTTAAAAAACACAAATGTAGAGCCAAGAATTTTTAGTTTTATTGAAGGCTATGGTATGAAAGTTAGTGTATGGTATTTAACTAATGCATATGCTACTTTAACATTAAGAAGTACAATATCTAATAAAATAATAGAAGAGATTTCAAGAGAACCTGATATTAAGATAGCCTATCCAACACAATCTTTTTATGTTAATAGAGGTGTTCCAAAACCAGAACCAATAGATATAGAAGAAGAAAGAGATATAAATGTCTAAAAAAGTTTATTTTAAAACATTTGGGTGTAGAACAAATCAATTTGACACTCAAGTTATGATTAAAAAATTAGAAAATTTTGATTTAGCAAATAGTGAAGAAGATGCTGATATTGTAGTTGTAAACTCTTGCACAGTAACAAATGGTGCAGATAGTTCAGTAAGAGGTTATATAAATACTATTAAGAGAAAAAATGAAAACACTAAAGTTATTTTAGCTGGTTGTGGCTCTCATTCTAAAGGTGAAGAGTTATTTAATAAGGGGCAAGTATTTGGTGTTATTGGGCATTCTGAAAAGGAAAAAATAGATAAAATTTTACAAAATAGTAGTAGATTTTATCAAATTGGTGATTTAGAGCATATTGACTCTACTGTCGTTTCAGAATTTGTTGGAAAAAGTAGGGCTTTTATTAAGATACAAGAGGGATGTGATTTTAGATGTAGCTATTGTATAATTCCTTATGTAAGAGGTAATGCTAGAAGTTTACCCAAAGAGCAAATTATAAAGCAAGTTAGTAAATTAGCAATTAATGGTTTTGGAGAATTTATATTAACTGGAACTAATGTTGGAAGTTATGGTAAAGATATAAATTACTCTATAGCCTCCTTAATAAAAGATATTTCTAAGATTAGAGGTGTTAGACGAATTAGAATTGGTAGTTTAGAGCCAATTCAAATTACAGATGAGTTTTTAGAGTTATTAAAAGAGCCATTTATGGCTAAACATTTACATATAGCACTGCAACATACATCTGATAAAATGCTTATGTATATGAATAGAAGAAATAGTTTTAAAGAAGATATTAAACTCTTTGAAAAGATTGCAAATATGGGTTATGCATTAGGAACTGACTTTATAGTAGGACATCCAGGGGAGAGTGATAAAGTTTGGCAAGAAGCTATTAAAAGAGTAGGGTTATTACCTCTAACACATATTCATGCATTTACATACTCTAAAAGAGATAATACACCATCAGCATTAATCAAAGAGCAAATTAATGGTAAAATAGCAAAAGCTAGACATAAGGAGTTAACAGCTTTAGTTAAAGAGAAAAATTATAAATTCAGATTAGAGCATAACTCTAATTTAAATATTTTAGTAGAAAATAGTAATAATAGAGTATATCGAGGTTATGACCAATATTACAATTTAGTTAATATAGATTCAAACGAAGATATTACTCATAATTGGGTATTAATTAATAGAGTAGAAGTCAAAGAGAGTGGAAATTATGCTACATATTAAAAAAGAGTTTAAACCAATAGTTATTAGTGCTATTTTAGCCTTAATTGCAATTGGAATATATATTTTTTTAAAGATATATAGCTCTATAGAAATAGTTAGTGGAGAGGAGTTTAATAAAATTTTAAAAGATAAAAAAGTAGAAGAGATATATATAAAAGATAACTATATTGTTGCAGTAACTAAATTAAAAAGTTATAAAGTTGCTAAAGATGCTATAAATAAAAAGAGGCTTTTAGCTAAATATCCAATTAGAATATATAGTAAAAGTTCAACAGCATTAATATCTACAGCAGTTTTAATACTTCTTTCTATTCTTGCAGTATTAATTATATTACTAAGAAAAAATATCTCTAATAAAAATTTACATTTTCAACCACAAAATAATAGAGATAGTAATAGTGATAGTATAACATCAGATATAAAACCAGAGTTTAATCCACAATATAGATTTAAAAATATTGCTGGAATTAGTGATGTAAAAGAGGATTTAGAAGATATTATAAATTTTTTAAAAGACCCAACTAAATATCAAAAGTTTGGTATTAAAATGCCTAAAGGTGTTTTGTTAGTAGGCCCTCCTGGTGTTGGCAAAACATTAATTGCTAAAGCAATATCTGCTGAAGCTAGTGTTCCTTTTTTTTATAGTAGTGGAGCTAGTTTTGTTCATATATATGCAGGTGCAGGAGCAAAAAGGGTAAAAGAACTTTTTAAAAAAGCAAAAGAGTTAAGACCATCTATTATTTTTATTGATGAAATAGATGCTGTTGGTAAGAGTAGAGACTCTTTAGATAGTAATGAGAGAGAAGCTACTCTAAATCAACTACTAGTAGAGATGGATGGATTTAACGATAATGAGGGAGTTGTAGTAATTGGCGCAACTAATAGAATAGAAACTTTAGATAATGCTTTACTTCGTTCAGGTCGCTTTGATAGAAGAGTTTTTATAGGATTGCCTAATATTGATGAGAGAGAGCAGATCATTAAACTCTATCTTGAAGAGAAACAACACAAAATTGATACAAAAGAGGTTGCAAGAATTACAGCAGGATTTAGCCCAGCTTCTATAGAAACACTAATTAATGAAGCAGCTCTTAATGCTTATAAAAATGGTAAAAAGTTTATTACTTTAGATGAAATTTATGCAGTTAAAAATCAAGTAATTTATGGTAAAAAGAGAATTACTATTTTAACTGATAAAGAGAGAGAAATTCAAGCTAACTATCAAGCTGCAAAGGCTGTTGTAGCTTTATGGCTTGGATTTGAATATGAAAAAGTCAAACTTTTAATACCAATTAATATTAACCAAGATATGAATATAATAAGTAAATCTATACTACTAAATAGAGCTAAAGTTTTATTAAGTGGAATTGTTTACTTAGATAAAAAATATCAAGATAGTTTTAGTATATCTGTAAAAGATAAAGAAGAGTTTGATAAAGTTATGGATGAAATTATAAATAGATATTATATATCTTTAGATTTTAATCTATCATCTTTAGTTAAAAAGTTAAGAGATGATGTAGAAGATATTTTAAAAAGATTAGATTCAATGATTCAAATTGTATCAAAAAAGTTAATAGAAAAAGAGAGTATTGACTATAAAGAGATACAAGAGTATTTAAATAAAGTTTTTTAAAAAGGATAAAAAGTGACAAATATTGTAATTACAGGTTGTAGCACAGGTATAGGATTAGAGACAGCCAAATATCTTAAAGAGAGAATGATAAAGGTCTATCCAACTGCTAGAGAGTTAAAAGATGTGCAATTGTTAAAAAGTATGGGGTTTGAGAATGCTATGAAATTAGATGTAACACAACCAGATAGTATTAAAAAAGTTATAGAAAAAGTATTAGAGATAGATGGGAAAATAGATGTTTGGTTTAATAATGCAGGATATGGACAAATTGGGGCAATAGAGGATATTCCAACTTCTATGTTAAGAGAACAATTTGAAACAAATGTTTTTGGTTTACATGAAGCTACAAGAGAAGTTTTAAAAGTTATGCACTCTCAAGGTTATGGTAAAATAATACAGCATAGTTCTGTAGTAGGCTTAGTGTCTCTTCCATTTAGAGGTGCTTATAATGCTAGTAAATATGCAGTAGAAGGGTTAACAGATACATTAAGATTAGAGTTAAAAGATAGTAATATTTATCCTGTTTTATTAAATACTGGACCAATTAAAAGTAACTTTAGAAAAAATGCTATAAAAACTTTAGATAATATAGATACTAAAAACTCAAGATTTGTTGAATATTATCAAAAAGCTAAGAGTGGAAAAGCTAAAAAAGTTCCATTCTCTGAAGATGCACAAGCAGTAGCTTCTGTTGTGCATAAAATTATTTTAAATCCAAAGCCTAAGCCGAGATACTATATTACAAAAGCAACTTACCTATTAGGATTTGCAAAAAGAGTATTAAGTACCTCTTTATTAGATAAGTTACTTTTAAAGATTTAATCTTTAACTATAGAGTAAACAGGAGTATTTAATTTTTTTGCTCCCTCTAAGAAACTTAACTCTATTACAAAACAGCACTCAACACACTGGGCTCCTGCCATATCAATAAGTGTTGCAGCAGCTTGGGCTGTTCCACCAGTTGCTAAAAGGTCATCTACTAAAAGAACTCTAGCCTTTTCATCTTTACCATTTTCAAATGCGTCTATGTGAACTTCTACCTCATCAAATCCATACTCTAAAGAGTATTTTTGAGATACAGTAGTGTAGGGTAGTTTACCTTTTTTTCTAATAGGAACAAATCCAATATTTAAATGTGATGCTAAAGCTGCACCAAATATAAACCCTCTTGCATCGATACCTGCAATATAATCTAAATTATAATCTTTATATCTTTGCACTAAGTGTGATATTAAGATATTGTAAGCTTTTGGATTATTTAATAGTGTTGTAATATCTTTAAACATTATTCCAGGTTTTGGAAAATCTGGAATAACTCTAATTGAGTTTTTTATAACTTTTAAATCTTCTTTATTTATAACTTTAGAATTCAAAACCACCTCCTGTTCCTTTATTCATACTTTGATATACTGCATTTACATATTCATCTCTTAATTTACACTCTAATAACTTTTTACAATCAAAACAACTTTTTAAATTATTAGATACTTGACACTCTTTAAGCTCTTTTAATTTCTCATCTAATGCTAACTGCCACTCATCTTTAACAAAATCTTTACTGTTCACTATATGCCTCTTTTACTCTTTTTATCTCTTCTTTAGAGCCAAAGAAACATGGTGTTGTATCGTGTGGATGCGATGGTTTAAAACTTAATAAACTATCTCCTTTTTCATCTATTGCATCGCCACCTGCTTCTATAAATGCTAAAGCAAATGGAATTACCTCAAATAAAGCTCTAAGCTTTCCTTTAGGCTTATCTGTTGTTCCAGGGTAACTAAATAATCCACCACCTTTTAATAACACTTGGTGTAAATCTGGAACCATACCACCACTATATCTTAATCTATAACCATTTGCAAATAGAGATTCTATTAAAGCCTTATGGTGTGGATACCAATTTTTTTGTGTTCCTCCAGGTGCATTTAATTTACCACTATTTTGCATAGTAATTTCTCTTTGGAGTTTAAAATTACCATTTTTCAATCTAAAGTGTTGTGGTTTACTACCTTTAATTGTTTTTACCATCTCTACTCTTGGTCCATACACAATATATACTGATGCTTTTAAGCTATTACCATCCAATCCATCTTCGTATATTCCAAAGATTGAACCAACAGATAAATTATAATCTACAATACTAGAACCATCTAATGGGTCATAGCATACTATATATTTACCATTAGAGTTAACTTCTAATATATCATCTTTCTCTTCACTAATAATTGCTTTAATCTCTGGTAATTGAGTTAATATTTTCTCTATTATCTCATCACTTTGAATATCTAGTTTTAATTGAATATCTCCTGTTGAATTGCTACTGCTACTATATCCACTTTCACCATTTTTAATTAAATTATCTATCTCTAATGCTATCTCTTCTATCTTATTAAATATCTTCTCCACTTATACTCCTTGTATTTTTTGCATTTTCCCAAATATAATCTATTATAGAATCTATATTATTTAAATTTAATATTGTAACCTTTAAATTATTTAACTCTTCTTGTGCTATAGTATCATCTATAGCAATAGCTTGTAGGTAGGGTAGATAAGTTTCATCTATTTTACCTCTAAAGATACCAATTCGAGGTAAATCCCAAGTTTTAAGTCCTTCTATTAATAGTAAATCAAATGGAGATAGAGCTTTTATTAACTCTTTTAAATTTGATGTAGAGTGTTTAAATATTGTTGTTCTCTCTTCTGATACAACTGCAACATTAGCACCACTTTTAAAAAATCTATCGCTATCTTTACCCTCTTTATCAAATATTGCTTTATTAGATGGGTCATGTTTAATAATAGCAATTTTATATTTACCACTTAATTTATTAGATATTTTTTCTATAAGTGTAGTTTTACCACTATTTGATGGTCCAGTAAAGGCAATAGCTAATTGTTTCAATTATTGCTCCAATAAAACCTATAAATAATATTATAGGTTAAAAATTTAACTTATTATACTATAATTGCTATAATGATATTAATAATAGTATGGAGATGATTATGAAATTTTCAAAATTAGTTCTGATTTTACCAGTTTTAACAATATTTAGTGGTTGTAATTCTAAAAATAACTCTATTCCAGCTTTAAAAGAGAATGCCCAAATTTATAAAAAATTAGCAAATAGTGCTGTTTATAGCTCTAAAAGTTCTATTGTAAATTTAGAGTTAAAAGATACAGAAGTTAAAATATCTCTTCTTACAAAAAATAGAGATGATGATTTATATATCATAGAGTGTAAAGATAAAAATAATATTTATACATTAAATGAGATAGGTTCAGATAACTTTGGAAAACACTATATTATTAAATTACCTAAAATAGAAAATAGTGTAAATTTAACTTGTAAATTAAGCAATGATGAAACATTTACTAAAGTATTAAAGAGATATGAGTAGATTTATTTTTAGTAGGAGGTAGAGATAAGATAAAAAAACTTTTTATCTCAAATAATAAAATATAATTTTTTGAAAAAATTGTATTTATATGAAGTGGTGGGTCCTCGGGGACTCGAACCCCGGACCGCTCGGTTATGAGCCGAGAGCTCTAACCAGCTGAGCTAAAGACCCGTAAAATTAACCATAAATCTCAATGAGGATGTATCATTTCGATTTTGGTGTCGGAATTATACGGTTTGTAACCTTTAAAAGAGATTAAATTTTCTAAAATTCCAAATAAAAATGAAAAAATTATAAAAGATGTGCCTCCATGGCTAAACATTGGAAGTGGAGCTCCTACAACAGGGGCTAATCCAATAACCATATATATATTAACACCCATATAGACAAAAAATAGAAGGGCTAACCCACTAGAGAGAACAACAATCTGGTAATCATTACCATATATTTTAGATATAATCAATAAATGGATAATCAACATTATATATAGGGCCACAACTATAACCATACCTTTAAAGCCAAATCTTTCCCCTAAGTATGCAAATATAAAATCTGTTGTAGATACTGGTAAAAATTTTAATTGTGTTTGTGTTGCTTCTTCTTTATCTTTACCTGTAATCCCACCTGAGCCTATTGCAATAAGTGCTTGTTGAACTTGATAACTAGGTTTTCCTAAAAAATCTTCTATACGCTTTTTTTGATAAGGTTTAAGTGCATATTTATATCCAAGAGGTGCAACAATTGCTAATGCTATGGAGAGAATTGTTAATATTTTCCAATTAATACCAACAATAAAGAGTACTCCAAAAGAAGCTAGTAGTAAAAGTAGTGTGGTTCCCAAATCTGGTTCTCGAAGTATAAGATAAGATGGTGCTAATATAACAATAGATAATATTATAAACTCTATTAAACCATATCCTTTATCTCTATCAGGAGGTTTTTTAGAGATAATAAAAGCTAAAAACAATAAAATACTTAACTTCATAAACTCTGATGGTTGAAGAGAAATCCCACCGGGTAAAAGAAGCCACCTTTTAGCACCAAGAATAGTTTTTCCTGCTACTTCGACACCAATTAATAATAAAATATTTACAATATAAGCAAATGGAGCAAATAGCCATAAAAGATATTTCCATGGCATATATGCTGCAATTAAAAAAACAATTACAGATGCACCATAATAAGCCATCTGCTTATGAAATAAATTTATATTCATCTCCTTCATTAAAATAGAAGATACTAATAAAAGAGGAATAATTTGTATTATAAGAATATAGTTAAAGTTTTTAGTTATCTGTTTAAAATAATCTATAATTAATTCGCTATTCATAGTATAAAATGACTACCTTTAAAAAAATGATAGTATGATTATATCTAAAGAAACTATTTAAAAAGTAAAATAATGAGAGATTGGCATATATATAAAAAAATTAGTAGTAAAAATATACTCATTGGTTCGACTATAAAAGATAACTCTTTTTATAATAAATTCTCTTTAGCAATTCATACCAACGATAATAAAGAGCAAATTATTAAAAATAGAAAAGTTTTCATGAGTCATTTTAAAGGTTTTAAAGCAGTAACTATGCAGCAAATACATAGCGATAAAATCATTGATATTGATAAATATGATATTTTAAATGGCTGGGTTGAATTACCACTAGAAGCTGATGGTTTTATAACTACAAAACGAAATATTTTATTAAATATTATGACAGCAGATTGCTTAGCTATTTTAGCATCTGATGAAGAAAATGGAGTAATAGGTGCAGCTCATGCTGGTTGGCGTGGAACTAAATTAAAAATTAGTAAAAAATTAATCTTAAATATGTTAAACAAAGGTGCTAAATTAGAAAATATTAAATGTGCTATATCTCCAGGTATTTGTGGTAAGTGTTATGAAGTAGGGCAAGATGTTATCGATAATTTTAATAGATATACAGATGCAATAGTGAAAAAAGATAATGGTAAATTTTTATTTGATAATTTAAAAGTAAATATTACTCAACTTCAAGAGTTAGGGATTAATTTAAATAATATCGAAACTACAAATTACTGCACCTATTGCAATAATGATAAATTTTTTAGTTATAGAGGAGGGGATAAAAAAGGTAGATTTGTTAGTTTTATAGCACTAACTTAATCTATTTTTAAAATCTTCATATCCAAAATTTTTAATTATATCTACTTTACCATTTTTTCTTAATATAGCAATAGATGGTAAATTTATTCCATTAAAAGTT
>CAYMGA010000016.1:0-13025 GCA_964389865.1 uncultured Nitratifractor sp. | reverse complement strand
TTCAAAAGAATGCACAATTTTTAGAGCAAAATACAATCACATTCCCTTGTTATGACGGGGTTGATGTTGAGTATGTGATAGATAAGGTAAAAAGAGGCATATAATGTTAAAGTTGTTGTTAGAGAAGATTGATTACTCTATATCTAAATTAGAGTTAAATCTATCAGATAAAATAGTTTTAACAGAGGCAGCAACAGGCAACTATATGTGCACCGCGATAATAGCAGATAAGGCTGGTGCAAAAAGAGTTTATGCTTTAGCAAAAGATAGTATTTATGGAACTATTGATGATATTAAAAGGGAGTATAAAGAGTATTTTTTGTTAAATAGAGATAGTAATATTGTAATTATTGATTCATTAGATGAGATAAAAGAGAAGGTGGATATTATTACAAATAGTGGATTTATAAGACCTATTAATGAGGAGGTTTTAAAGTATACCCATAAAAATAGTGTAATAACTCTTATGTATGAGCCATGGGAGTTTAGAGAGGGTGATATAGATTTAGAGTTAGTTTACAAAAAGGGTTTAAAGGTTTATGGTGTAAATGAGCATAATGAAAAGCTAAGGATTATGGATTATATAGGTATAACTGTTTTATATCTACTATTAGACTTAAAAATTAGCCACTTTTCAAATAGAGAGATATTAGTGTTAGGAACTTATGATTTTACCGAGCCTATAGAGAGAACACTAAAAAAGAATGGATATAAAGTAACAATGATAAATGATTATAAAGAGAGCATAGATATCAATAGATATGATATTTTTGTTGTAGCAGAGCATCAAAGAGATAGAGAGGTGATTGGAAACTCTAAAGATGCATTTATTAAAACTTCTGATATTTTAGATGATAAAGTAGTGATTCATATTTCAGGAAATGTCGATTTTAATGGTGCTTCATTTTTGCATCTTCCATCAAAACCTGCTCCATTTGGATATATGAGTTATAGAACTGACTTTATTGATAATATGGCAGTAATAGATTTACAAACTGGAAGTTTGAAGGTGGCAGAGGGTATGTTGGAGGCTAATAGGCTAAATTTAAAAGGTAGAGAGTATAAAGATTTTGTAGAACAAAATTATTATGGATTAGCCTTTAGTGATGAAAAATATTGGTAAAGGGACTCTATGAGTTTTAAAATTGTTAAGTTAGATAAAAATAGAGATTATGAAAAATGGAATAGGTTTTTAAAAGATGCTGATGGAAAGACAATTTTTCACTCATTAGATTTTTTATCTTACCATAAAGATAGATTTAATGAGCACCATTTAGGAGTTATTAAAGGTGAAGAGTTGGTTGGAATCATACCATTAGCTATTGAAAATAAAATTGCAAGCTCTCCTTATGGTGCAAGTTATGGTGGATTTCTATTTAAAAAGACACAAACATACTCTAACTCAAAAAAGATAGTAAAAGCATTTATAGAGTATTTAAAAGATTTAGATGTTAAAGAGATATATATAAGACCATCTATTGGGATATATTATGAAAAAGAGTATAGTCAAACATTTCTTTTTGCTATGTTGGAGGAGGGATTTAAGGTTATAAACTCTGATATAACAAGTGTAGTAGATTTAACAAAAGATACTCTATTTACTTCTCGTGCAAGAAATATGGCAAGGAAAGCATTAAAGTATGGTGTAAAGATAAAGTTTAGATCTAATCTTGATGATTTTTGGTTGTTAATGGAAAAGACTTACGCAAGACATCAAAAAAATCCTACCCATACAAAAGAGGAGTATAGATATTTAATGCAGAAGCTACCGGAAAATATATATTGTCATGTAGCATATATAGATGATATACCTATAGCTGGGATAGGAGTCTTTGAATTAAATAGAAGCAATATTATGAGCTTTTATCTTTGTAAGGATGAATCTTATAAACATCTGCAGGGGCAAACCCTTTTGATTAGAGATACTATATTAGATGCTAAAGAGAGGGGATTTAAATATTTTGATTTTGGAACATCTTCAACAAATATGATAGGCTCTGAGAGTGTATTTAAATTTAAAGAGAGTTTTGGAGCAATAGGTCTATTTAGAGAAACCTATCATTGGAGTTTAAAATGATTAAGATACTACCTTATGAGCATATGCAGTTAGATGAGAGTTGTGATTTTAATGATTTTAAAAGTGATGATATAGAGTTGGATGATCTATTAGGCAGTAATTATATATTTACTAATTTAGGTAGAGAAGCAATTAATTTAATTATGAAATTAGAGAATCTAAAGCGAGAAGATGAGGTATTTATTACAACAACTACAGATTCATCATTTGTCTCTACCTGTGTAAGTGGAACTATTTTTAACTATAGTAAGATTTCGCGAGTATTAACAGATAAAACTAAAATGATTTTTGTAATACACAATTTTGGGTTTCCGCATCCTGATCTATTAAAGCTAAGAGAATTAGCTGATGAGAGAGGAATTGTTTTAGTAGAAGATTGTGCATTTGCATTAGATTCATATAATAGTGAGGGTATTTTATTAGGTAGCATTGGCGATTATACAATATACTCTCTTTCAAAAACACTTCCTCTTCCAAAAGGTGGGATCTTAAAGAGTAAAAAGAGATTAAATCTAAATAGCAATAGAGAGATAGAGAAGTTAGCAAAAAGATATATTCCATATTTGAGGGAATTTAAAAGAAGAAGGCAGAGTAATTATAAATTTTTAGAAGAGCATTTAGATGTTACTCCTATATATTCATATAATGACAGTGTAAATCCATTTATGTTTGGATTCTATCATCCTAATGCATCACTATTTTATGAGAAGTATGAAGATATCTATCAATTCTCTCGAACCCATGTGGAGAATGAGGTTCATATTCCTGTTAACCCTTTTATCTGTAAAGAGAGTTATATAGAGATGATAGAAGATTTAAAGGAAATATTATGAGCTTTATAAATATAGATGATTATATAGAGGCGTTAAAGGGTGTAGATAGGACTTTATGTGTTAAAGATTATAAAAAGTTTAAGAGTGGATTAATAGTTAGGCATGATATTGATGAATCTATCGACTTTGCATATGAGTTATATAGATTAGAGAAAGAGAATCAGATTAAATCAACCTATTATCTTCTATTAACAAGTGATCTATATAACCCCTTTTCATTGCGAAATAAAAAGATATTAAATGAGATGGTAGAGAGTGGTTTTGAAATAGGTTTACACTTTGATCCTATGGCATATAGTAGTGGAGATATGTTAGATAATTTTAAAAAAGAGATTGAGATGTTTGAAAAATATTTAGGGATTAAATTGTATTCATATAGTATGCATAATCCATCAATAACAGGAGAGTATGTAAAATACTCAGGATTAATAGATGCATATAGTAGTGAGATATTTTGTGATGAGTGCTATATATCAGATTCAACATTTAATTTTAGAGGTAAAGATTTTCATGAATTTATAAAAAAATCTAAAGATAGATTGATTCAACTCTTAATTCATGCAGACCATTTAGTAGCTAATGGTGAAATATCTTACAAAATGCCAATTAAAAAGATGCTTTCTAATTATTTAGATAAAATTGATTCTACATATTTGCCTAATAGTATCTACAAACAAGAGAGAGAAGATATCTTAAAAATAGTAGGATAATTAAATGATTTTGCCAACCAAATTAAAAGAGAGGGTAGAGGTTTCTTCACAAGAGATTATTCAATATTTAAAAGATGAAAATTTATATGTTGCTGATAATAAAATTAGCAATATATGCACAAATATTGCCCCTTTAGATAATACAAATAGCACCTCAATTAGTTGGATTAATCGATCAAATTATGAAATAGACTCTTTAAACTCCTCTATACTTATAGTGGGTAAAGATTTTAAAGCGCAATCGGAGAGTAAAACTATTATATATACACTCGATCCTAAATTAGCAATTACATTAATTATAAATAGATTTTTTATGGAGAGAGTTGAGAGTGGTTATATATCTAATAGAGCAGTTATAGATGATAGTGTCAAAATTGGTAAAAATTGTATTATCAATGAGAATGTTGTTATTGGCAAGAATTGCCAAATAGGGGATAATGTTGTTATCTATCCAAATGTTACAATATATCCAAATACAGTAATAGGTAATAATGTAATTATAAATGCGGGAACTTCAATAGGACAAGAGGGGTTTGGGCATGTAAAGAGTTTAGAAGGAGAGTTTATACAATTCCCGCATATAGGAAGAGTAATTATTGAGGATGATGTTGATATAGGTGCAAATGTAACTATCGATAGGGGTGCTCTAAAAGATACAATAATTAAAGAGGGTGTAAAGATTAATAATTTGGTTCATATTGCTCATAATGTAAAGATAGGTAAAGGGTGCACAATCTGTTCAAAGGTAAGCATTAGCGGCAGTGTTAATATTGAAGATAATGTATATATTGCTCCTAATGCAACAATTATAGATGGTGTAACAATAAAAGAGGGTGCAACGATAGGAATAGGTGCAATTATTAGAAAAGATATAGAGAAAAATAGTGTTATTGTTGCATTTGATGGATTTGAACGCCGTGAATATATAAAAGCTAAAAAGATACTTAAAGGCTAAAAGATGAAGATTGCACTAATAGATAATATGAATAATAACTTTTTTGCCTTCTCTAGATATTTGAGAGATTTGGGAGTAGATGCCCATTTATACCTTATTCCAAACTCAAAATATGACCACTTCTTGCCTCAAGCAGATACATATCAAGATGTATCCAAAATGGATTGGATTCATAATTTTCCTGTTAATATAGATGCAAAAACAAACTTTTTTTTACCTAAACAAAAGATAAGAGATGAGTTTTTAAATAGATATGACTTAATTATTAGTTGTGGTTTAAGTAGTGCTTTTTTAAAGAAAGCAGGTATTCAATCGGATATTATAGTGCCATATGGTAGTGATTTATATGATATCTCATTAATGGATTTAGATCGCTCAATTAGAGGTATTTTAAGGAATTTATATTGGTATAAATTGGGTTATTATCAAAGAAAGGCGTATAAAGAGGCAAGAGTTGTAATTGTAAATATTGAGCATGGAAGATATCAAGAAGCAATAGATAGATTAGGGATAGATATTATAAATACGATTATTCCTATGATATATAATAAAGAGGATATCCCTTTAGAGAGATCAGATAAGTTTAACTTTTTAAAAGATTACGATTTTATTCTATTTAATCACGCAAGGCAAGAGTGGTGCACTCCGGGGACAGATAAAGGGAATGACAGAATAATAAAAGCATTTGCAAAATTTATAGAGACTACCAAATTTAAAAAACCTCTTCTTGTTCTATTTGAGTATGGCAGTGATGTTGAGTGTTCTAAAAGGTTAATTAAAGAGTTGAATATAGAAGATTATGTAAAGTGGATGCCAAAGAGTTATAGAAAAGAGATATTAATAGGGTTAAAGAGTGCAGATTTTGCAACAGATCAAATTAAAGAGAATATGGCAGGAACAGGAAGCACTGCAAATGAGGCATTAGCAATGGGAGTTCCACTTTTAACCCATACAAATGGGGCTATAGATGATAAAAGTAGTATCTTTTATAATGCTCCATTGATAGATGTTTTAACTATTGATGATATTGTGAATGTTTTAAAGGATTATGAAGAGAATCCTAATAGATATAAAAGCATTGGTAATAGAGCAAAAGAGTGGTTTGATGAGCATTTAGGAGTAGGATTAGCTAAAAGATATAAAAGATTATTTGAGATATTAATTAAAGATAAAAATTTAACACAAAAAGATCAAATAGTTAAAGATATATTTGAAAAGTAAAATGAAAAAGATATTCTCAAATAGATTGCTAAAAGAGGGGATTAACGATAGTAAATACTATTTAATTGCAAATATAGGAAATAAAGTATTAGCCTTTTTGGTTATTCCCATATTAGCAAAGAGTGTAGGGGTTAAAGAGTTTGCTATTTATGACCTATTTTTAGTTATTGGAAACTTTTTGAATATATTAGTAGTTTTAGGGGTAGATTCGGGTATTGTAATTTTATTAACAGAGGCAAAAGAGGATAATAATAGATTATCGTTTCTATTTGTATTATCGTTGGCTATTAGTATATCGTTAATTGCTATAATATTTTTTATTTTGAAATCTATTTTTATCTTTACATCTTCACTCTTTTTATTAAATAGTTATATTTGGACGCTACTAATATTATATACACTATTTAGAGTTATTAGCTACCATACATTCAATTTTTTAAGATGGAGACAAAAGGCAAAAGAGGCATCATTTATTAATCTATTCTCATATATTTTAGGTATGTTGGTTGGATTGATATTTCTATTTTTTGAGCCAAAGGTTGTTTCATACCTTGAGGGATTAGTTGTTGGTATGTTAATAGGTGCTATTTTAGCCTTATATTTAGCTAAAGATTATCTATTTAAATTTACGATAATAGATGGTGCAAAAGATACTATTTTAGAGCTATTAAAGCTCTCTTTACCTTTTGTTCCTAACTATTTAGGTAAAAGTTTAATGCAGATGGCAGATAGAGTTGTAATTTTAATGCTATTTACACAATATGAACTTGGTATTTATGCAGTTATAACAAAATTAGCAATGATTCCTCAAGTAATTATAGGAACTATCTCAAGCGGTTTTTTGCCTGTAATGTTTAACAACTATAAAAGTGAAAAAGGGCAAGCGTTAATTAGAAACTTTTTTCATATATATATTGCTTTAATCCCTATATTCTATATTATTGCAGATCTGTTTTCATATAAGGCAGTTGAAATCTTCTCAAATAGCACCTATGCAAAATTCTCATATCTTTTACCTGTTGCATTAGCCTCTATTTTGTTTGTGCAGAGCAGTCAAGCAAATGGTTTGGGCTATTCAATAAAGAGAAAGACTTACTATATAATGTATATCACCTTTTTTACTGTAGCAGTAAATTATATATTAAGTTTAATCTTTGGGGCTTGGTTGGGACTTTTTGGAGTAGTCTTTGGAACATTAATTGCAGGTATTATAAAGACATATCTATATACACTATACTCTGAAAAGTTATACCCATTTAACTACAATATGAGGTTTATTCTATTAATTGGTGTAATTACAACTATTTTGTCTATTTTAACATTTATAAGAGTATGAGGATTTATGGCTATGAGAGTTTTATTTGTTAGTAGTGGAACAAGTAGATATGGAATAAGCCCTATTGTTAAAAATCAAGGGGAGTCTTTAAAGAGGATAGGTATAGATGTTGACTATTTTACAATTAAACAAAAGGGTATAAAGGGTTATCTAAAAGCTGCAAAAGAGTTAAAAAGAGTATTAATAAAAGAGAGATATGATGTAATACATGCTCATTATTGGCTATCGGGAATTGTTGCAACACTTGCAGGAGCAAAACCTATAGTTGTATCATTAATGGGGGATGATGTTAAGGCAAGCCCTATATTTAGATTTATAATAAGAGTCTTTTATAAGATATCTTGGTCAAAAATTATAGTTAAATCAAAAGATATGTATGAGACATTAAATATAAAAGATGCATATATTGTATCTAATGGGGTTAATTTTGATAGATTTAAACCTATAGATAAAGAGATAGCTTTAAGTTATACAAAGTGGAATCCAAACAAGAGACATATCCTTTTTACATCTGATCCTGATAGAAGAGTAAAAAACTTTAAATTAGCAAAAGAGGCTTTTGAGTATTTAAATGATAGTAGTTTAGAGTTGCACTATATGAGGCATATAGATAATAGTTTAGTTCCATACTATTACAATAGTGCTGATGTTGTTATATTAACAAGTTTATGGGAGGGGAGTCCAAATGCAATTAAAGAGGCGATGGCTTGTAATATTCCCATTGTTTCGGTAGATGTAGGTGATGTTAGAGATATTATCTCTAATACTAAAGGGTGTTTTATTGCGTCTAATAGAGTTGATGATTTTGCAAATAAGATTAAATTAGCTTTAACATTTAATAAAAGAACAACAGGCAGAGAGGATATAAAAGATTTAAGAGAGGATGAAGTAGCAAAAAAGATAGTATCAATCTATGAAGATTCTATAAAGGATAGATAATGTGTGGAGTTGTTGGAGTAATAAGATTTGATAAAAGAGGGGTAGATGAGAATCGCTTGCAATCAATGATGGATGAGATTAGACATAGAGGGCCTAATGATAGTGGTAAGTTTATTGAAGATAATATAGGTTTAGGTTTTGTAAGGCTTAGTATTATAGATTTATCATCTGCAGGGCATCAGCCTATGTTTAGTGATGATGGAAATTTAGTATTAACCTTTAATGGTGAAATCTTTAACTATATAGAGTTAAGAGAGGAGTTAAAGGAGTTAGGGTATAGCTTTAAGAGTCAAACAGATAGTGAAGTGCTTTTAAAATCGTATCAAGAGTGGGGTGAAAAGTGTCTAGATAAATTTAATGGGATGTGGGCATTTATAATATATAATAGAACAACGGGTGAAATATTTGCCGCAAGAGATAGATTTGGAATAAAGCCGCTATACTACTATAGAGATGATAAAGAGTTTATATATGCCTCTGAGATAAAAGCGATAAAGAGAGGATTAGATAAGAAGTTAACTATTAATGAAGAGGTTGTATTTAACTATCTACTATATAATAGAACAGATTATAATGAAAATACCTTTTATAAAGAGATAAAAAAACTGCCTCATGGTCACTATTTTAAAATTGATAGAGATGGAAATTTTATTATAAAAAGATGGTATGACTTAAAGAGTAGATGCAATAAAGAGCCTATTGATAGTAAAGAGTATTTAGAGAAACTTACTTCATCTATAAAGTTAAGATTGCGCTCGGATGTTCCTGTTGGTGTATGTTTAAGTGGTGGATTAGACTCTTCAAGCATTGCTTCAATTATAGTTAAGAGGTTGAATGTTAAAGATATTCATACATTCTCTGCAATATATAAAAAAGGACAAAGAGGTGATGAGAGTGAATATATAGATGAGATGAAACCATATCTAAAGAATATGCACTTTATTACTCCAACTGCTTCTACACTCTTTGAAGATATCTATGATATGGTTAAATATCTTGATGAACCTGTGCCAACAACAAGTATATATGCTCAATATTGTGTTATGAAACTTGCAAGAGAGAGTGTTGTTGTAACATTAGATGGGCAGGGTGCAGATGAGCAATTAGCAGGATATCACTACTTCTATGGATTCTATTTTAAAGAGTTATTAAAGAGTTTTGAGATATTTAACTTAATATCAGAGTTATACTACTACATCACAAAACATAAATCGCTATTTGCAATAAAGAGCTTTTTATTTTTTTTATTGCCTAAAAATATTAAAACAAAATTGAAAAAAGAGGAGAGATCATACATAAAGTCAGATTTTTATCAACAATTTTCAAAAGATAATATACTATCAAAAGAGCTTTATGGTTCTAAGAGTTTAAAAGAGGCATTAATTAACCACTTTGAGTATAAATTAGAGCATCTATTGAAGTGGTCAGATTTAAACTCTATGAGATTTTCTATTGAATCAAGAGTCCCTTTTTTGGATTATAGAGTTGTTGAACAAACCCTCTCTCAAACAAATGATAGTTTTATAAAAAAGGGTTTAACAAAGTATATATTAAGAGAGGCTATGAAGTCTATATTGCCTGAAAAGATTAGATTAAGATATGACAAAATAGGTTTTGCAACTCCTGAAGATGAGTGGTTTAGAGAGAAATTCTTTCAAGACTTTATTTTTGATATTTTAGAAAATCCAAGTGAAACATTTAAAAGGTATATTGATACAAAAAAAGCTATTGAGATGTATAAAAGGCATCTGAAAAAAGAGATAAATTGTTCAAGAGATATTTGGAAATGGATAAATTTAGAGTTGTGGATTAGAGAGAACTTTTAAAGGAAAGTAATGAAAAGTGGTGTAATAGTTTTGGGAGGACATATACAAGGATTAAATATAATTAGAATTTTTGGACAAAATTCTATTCCATCAATCCTATTAGATAGAGAGAGATTTAACTTAGCAAAACACTCTAAATATTGCAAAGCCTTTTATCATTGTAGAGATAAAGAGTATTTAGAGATGCTTTTAGATTTTATCGATAAAAATTTGTATAAGAAGTGGTTAATCTTTCCAACGAATGATGAACAGGTTGAAATGTTAAGCAAAAATAGAGATAGATTAAATAGCCATTTTATTGTAACAACCGATAGATGGTTAGCAATAGAGAAGTGCTATAATAAAGTAGAGAGTTATAAGTTGGCTCAATCTTTAAATATACCTATTGCAACAACAATATTTCCACAAAGCAAAGATGATTTAATAGCAAAGAGAGATATAAGATATCCTTGCATTATTAAACCTGCTATAATGCATAAATTTTATAGTAAATTTAAAAAGAAGGTTTTTGTATGCAATAATAAAGAGGAGTTATTAAATAATTATGAGTTAGCACTGCAAGCTATTTCCCCTTCAGAGATAATAGTTCAAGAGATTATAGAAGGGAACAGCCAAAATCAATACTCAGTTGGGCTATTTTTTGCAAATAAGAGGGTTTATAACTATATTATTGCAAGGAGAAAGAGACAACACCCCAAAGATTTTGGTAATGCAACAACATTTGCAGAGAGTGTTGAGATTGAAATATTAAAAGAGAGGGCTATAAAACTATTAGAGGCTATCGATTATAATGGTTTATGTGAAGTTGAATTTAAGTATGATATACGAGATAATGAATATAAATTCTTAGAGATTAATCCAAGAACATGGAAGTGGCACTCTATCTCTCAAAAGGCGAATGTTCCATTTTTGCTCTCGATTTATAACTATTTAACAGATAGTAAACCATTAGTTACAGATGGTTTTGAAAAGAGCTATTTTAAGCATATCCTGCTTGATACTATTATGATTTTGATGCATAAAGAGTATAGAGATAATCAAACTTATGAAAAAGATAGGGTTCAATATGCAGTTTGGAGCAAAGATGACATAAAGCCTGCATTTTTTGAACTTTTATACTTTCCATACAATATATTTAAAAGGTAAAGAGATGAAACGCATTATATTTGATATTGGTCACCCCGCACAAGTTCATAACTTTAAACATATCTATTGGGAGTTAAAAAAGAGAGGATGGGAAGGCTATTTTGTAACTAAAGATAAAGAGATATGTATATATCTTTTAGAAAAGTATAACCTCCCTTTTTATGTGTTAGGTAAGAATCAAAAAGGGTTATTTAAAAAGTTACTATTTTTGCTTAAAGATATCTATACATTTAATAAGATAGTTAAGAGATTTAAACCTGATATAGTTGTTAATAGAATGTCGCTTCACTCAACATTAGTATCAAAATTAAGGGGAATTAATCAAATATCTATAGCAGATACAGAGAAGTCTCTAAATTTTAGTTTTTTAACTCAATCGATATTTACAGCTTATTCATTTAAAAAGGAGTTTCCAAATAATCACTTTAGATACAAAGGGAATATTGAACTTTTTTATCTTCATCCAAATTGGTATAAACCAAATGAATCTATATATGAGTTGCTAAATATACCAAAAGATCAAAAGTATGTTATTGTTCGGTTTGTATCTTGGAATGCCCATCATGATGTTGGACAAAGAGGGTTTAGTTATGAAGATAAGCTCTCATTGATAAAAGAATTAAGTAAAAGAGCAAAAGTTTTTATCTCTTCTGAAGATAAATTGCCAAAAGAGTTAGAAGAGTATCAAATTACCATTCCTCCTGAAAAGATTCATGATGCATTAAATTTTGCATCATTATATATAGGGGAGGGTGCAACGATGGCAAGCGAGAGTGCTATGCTTGGAACACCGGCTATTTATGTAAATACATTAAATAGTGCAGGTGTTTTTGAAGATGAAGAGAGGGCAGGTTTATTATATAGAATTGTAGATGGAAAAGAGGCTATTAAGAGAGCTGTTTATATATTAGATAATGAATCAAAAGAGATTTATAAAAAGAGAAGAGATGAGTATTTAAAAGATCAGATTGATGTTACTTCATATATGGTTTGGGTTATAGAGAATTATCCAAATAGTTTAAAAACTATCAAAGAAGATAGCACTTTTCAAGAGAGGTTTAAATAGATGAGAGATTTTACACACCAAATATATAAAGAGTTACTAAAAACATTAAAAGAGAAAGAGTATCAATTTATTAGAGTCTCAGACTACTTTAATTTAAACTATAACCAAGATTTACCTCTTATAATGATTAGACATGATGTAGATAGATATCCTCAACGATCCCTTAATATGGCTAAATTAGAGTATAACTTAGGGGTAAAATCTACATATTACTTTAGAACTATCCCTTCTACATTTAAACCTGATATTATTAAAGAGATTGCAAATATGGGGCATGAGATTGGATACCACTATGAATCATTAGCACAAACAGATGGAGATTATGAAAAAGCAATTATAGATTTTAAGAGAAATTTAGAGAGATTAAGAGCAATTGTTCCTATAAAAAATATTGCAATGCATGGGAGACCAACCTCTAAATGGGATAGTAGAGATTTGTGGAAAAGTTATGATTATAGAGATTTTGGGATTATTAGTGAACCATATTTTGATATAGATTTTAAAGAGGTCTTTTATGCTACAGATGCAGGTAGAGTATGGGGAGATGAGAGTGTTAATTTAAGAGATAGAGTTGATGGTGAATTTAATATATCTATAAAGAGCACACAAGATTTAATTGATGCTATTAAAAGAGGCATTATTCCTAATAAAATTATGTTAAATATTCATCCTGAGCATTGGGCTAAGAATAAATTTGAGTGGTATGAGATTTTAATTATTAGAAAATTTAAGAATTTTATTAAAAAATTTTTAATAAAAGTTATTAGATAATCTTAACTAAAAGGATAAAAAGAGTGTATATAATTGAAGATGTGATATTAACTTTCGATTTAGATTGGTGTAGTGATGAGGTTTTAGAGGATACTCTAAATCTATTAGGCAAAAGAAAGAGTATCTTTTTTGTAACACATAAAAG
>CAYMGA010000015.1:0-13742 GCA_964389865.1 uncultured Nitratifractor sp. | reverse complement strand
TTGTGAAAAAAAGTATAATATTTTTAATAGCTTTTTTATTTTCAATTATTGGTTGTTCTGAGCAAACTAAAAATGCTAAAAGTAAGTTTATAAAAGATTATTATAGTAAATATAAAATAGAAAAGACTATTGAGATTATACAAAACTCCCTAAAGAGTAAAAATTATAAACTTATTAGCAAATATGACCATGTAAAAGATGCTAATAAATTAAAACAAATGTTATATCCAAATTACACTATTGCCTTTAATAATCCAAAAATATCAACTAAATTATTACAATGTTCCCCTACTCTAGCTATGGATTTACCAATTAGAATTGGTGTGTATAATGAGTTAAATGGTTCAACACATATTGCGTTTACTGATAGTGAATATTGGAGCCTAAAGCATAATGTAAAAGATAGTAAATGTTTAGAATTACTAATTTTAATAAAAAGAGATTTACAAGATATGGCAGATAGCGTTAAAAAAGAGAGTAAAAATTGAGATTATCTTTAGTAATACAATCTTTAAAAGAGGCTTTAAATTTAAATCGTAAGCAAATTTTATACATATACTCTCTTGAAGATTTTACAATGGATTCAAAAAGGCTTGATGATATATTAAAAAATCCAAATAAAAAAAGTGCAAAAGAGGCAACTTATGAAGAACTTGGAGTATTTTTAGATGGATTATTTCGATATAAAAGAGGTCAAAAACCAAATATTCCTGAAGATATAGAAGTTGAATTAGATAATAATTTAATTTTAAAAAAAATTCGCTCATCTCTTAATTTAAAAGAGTATGAAATAGCAATAATTTTTGAATTAGCTGATTTTAATATAAGTAAATCACAAATAAAAGATATGTTTAGAAGTAATAATCATCCAAAATTAAAATATTGCGATGACAAAACCCTTAAAGCCTTTTTAGAAGGCTTAAATGAGTTTTATTATGATAGTGGTAAAGAGTTTTAAATATATAACTTTTTAATCACTTCATTAATAACATTATTTGCACCACTAAGGTTATTGACACTCTCTTCTCTTATTTTAGTGCCATGATTTACTGGTGTATTCATTAATTCTAATAATTCATCTAAAATTAATACAGTTTTTTCTACTTCTAATTGACTAGCTCTTTGCAAAGAGTCAACCCCCTCTTCTGGCTGTTCTATAAATAGCATTCTTCTAATTTTTGCATTTTGCTCTTTTAATATAATATCATATTTTTGCATTACTGATTTTATATTTTCTAAATGTGCAATTAAACTATAAATATCATCAATTTTTTGTTCTAAATTACTACTATACTCATTTACATCATTCTCTAATTTATTAATATATTTTAAATTTTTATTTTTTTGCAACCAAGTTACTAATTTATAAAGTATTAAACCAACTAAAGCAGAAGATGCACCCACTAAAGCATATCCAGCAATTGGATTACTGTGTATATTTATTAACTCTCCAAATTTTGTTGCTATTGTATCTAAATTACTTTTTTGCATAAAGGTAGGAGCATTCAAAGGCAAATTAGCAAGTTTAGCACCATAAATAGTCATACTTGCAATTGTTGCACTCATACCCAATAATCCTACAAATAACCCTTTTGCTACACCTCGAGATGGAGTTTTAACCTTAAGTAACTCCTCTTTATTATCTTTTTCTATCTGCATTGCTGTATCTATTTCATTAGCTAAAGAATCTACATTTAACTTTTTTAATAACTCTAAAGAGTCAGCAACTGTACTATTTATAATACTATTCTCTTGTTCAATAAAGTTTTTTGTTATCTCTTCTAACTTTTCATCTGCCGCTAAATATTTATTATACTTTTCTTTAGCTTTCTCTTTAATTTCATTACTCTTTTCTACTACAACATTATGATTTTTTTTGGACTCTTCTTTAGGCTCTTCTCTATTTTCAACTTCTACTTCTATCTCTTTAACTTCTTGATTAATACCCTCTTCTAATTCATCTATTTTTTTTTCACTTTCTTGTTTCATAGCAATTCCTTTAATTTATTTATTATTATATAATAATATCAAAAAAACAAAACTTTTTTATAAAAATTTTAAGTATAATTCAAAAAAAGTATAAGGTTATTAAATTGGAATTAATTTTTTATATATTTATGGCTATTTTAGCGCTATCTTTTCTTGTATTCTTTCATGAGTTAGGACACTATATAGCTGCAAAATTATTTGGTGTTAAAGTAGAAAGATTTAGTATAGGCTTTGGAAAAGTATTATTCAAAAAATATTGGTTGGATACTGAGTGGGCATTTGCACCAATTTTACTTGGGGGATATGTAAAGATGAAAGGGCAAGATGACACAAACCCATTAGAAAAGAGTAGCGATCCAGATAGTTACAATAGTAAAAAACCATGGCAAAGAGTTATTATTTTATTAGCTGGACCTATTGCTAATATTATTTTAGCTTTTTTAATATATTTTTTAATTGCAATAAAAGGTGCGCCAGTTATAGCTGCTAGTAATTATGTAGCACCTATTATTAATAAAGTAGCTCCAAACTCTCCTGCTATGAGTGTTGGTTTAAAACATGGAGATAAAATAGTTAAAGTAGGAGATTATAATATTAAATATTGGTATCAAATTAAAGATGCTATACAAAAGAGTCCTACTCCATTAAAAATAGTCATACAAAGAGATAACAAACTAATTACTTTACAATTAAGACCAAAAACTATAACAAGAAGTAATGAGTTTAATGAGACTATAAAGAGTAAAATTATTGGTATATCTCCATTTATACAAAAAAGTGATATAATACATTTTACACCTTTAGAGGCTCTAAAATATGCATATAACGAAACTATAAATGCAACACTACTTATTACAAAAGGTATTCAAAAAATATCTACAGGAGAGGTAGAATCTAAAAATATAGGTGGAGCTATAACAATTTTTGATTTATTAATAAAGTTTGCTAAAGAGGGTATTTTATATTTAATGTTTATAATGGCATTAATATCTGTAAACTTAGGTGTTTTAAACTTATTACCAATACCTGCATTAGATGGTGGACATATTATGTTTAATTTATATGAAATGGTAACTCGGAAAGCTCCTAATGAAGAGGTTTTATATAGATTAACTCTAGCTGGTTGGGTATTTTTAATTGGTTTAATGTTTTTTGGATTATATAATGACATAAATAGAATTTGGGGGTAGATATGATTTTAACAAAAGAGCAATTAAGAGCAAATTTAGATAAAGTTATTTGGGATATAGAAGAGGCTCGTATAAAAAGAAGTGAGCATTTAATTGTACAACTTATAGTTGTTAGTAAATATACAGAAATAGAAAATATTAAAACTCTTTACGAATTAGGACAACGAAATTTTGGAGAAAATCAAGTTCAGCAACTAGAGCAAAGAGTTAATGAATTAATAGAGCTTCCACTCGCTTGGCATATGATAGGAACTTTACAAAAAAATAAAATTAATAAATTAATAGATTTAAACCCTATTCTTTTACAATCTTTAGATTCACTAGAGTTAGCAAAAGAGATAGATAAAAGATTAGAAACAAAGGGTAAAAAGTTAAATGCACTACTTCAAATAAATAGTGCTAAAGAAGAGACTAAAAGTGGTGTAATGCCAGAAGAAGCTCTTGATATATATCAAGAGATAAGTGAGAGTTGTAAAAATATAAACCTTAAAGGCGTTATGACAATTGGTGCACACACTAATGAAGAAGCTATTATTAAAGATAGCTTTAAAAAAACATACTCAATCTATGAAAAATTACAAAATAGTGGTGCAACAATTTGCTCTATGGGTATGAGCAATGATTTTAAATTAGCAATTGAGTGTGGTTCAAATATGATAAGAGTCGGAAGTGCACTATTTAAATGAGTAAATTAGATACAATTTTAGTCCATATTTGTTGTTCTGTAGATAGCCACTATTTTTTACAAAAACTTCAAAAAGAGTATCCTAAAAGCAAATTAGTAGGATTCTTTTACGACCCAAATATACATCCATATAGTGAATATAAGTTAAGACTTTTAGATGTTACTAGAAGTTGTAATATATTAAATATAGAGCTAATAGAGGGTGAATATGACTATATAAATTGGCTAGAAGTTGTAAGAGGTTTAGAAAATGAACCAGAAAAAGGGAAAAGATGTTCTCTATGTTTTGATAGACGATTTGAGATAAGTGCTAAAAAGGCTAAAGAGATAGGTGCTAATATTTTTACATCTACTCTTTTGACATCTCCTAAAAAATCTATAAAACAATTAAAAAAGAGTGGAGATGAGTTAGCAAAAGAGTATGGTATAAAATTTATTGCACCAGATTTTAGAGTCAAAAATGGGACACAAGAACAAAATATATTAGCAAAGCAAGATAAATTATATCGTCAAAACTATTGTGGATGTCTTTATGGATTAAAACAACAAAGAGAGCAGCAAAATAGATTAATGGATGAACTCTTTTCCCCAATAAATAAGCAAATACAACCAAACTCCATAGAGTATAAATTAAAGTTATATAACAAAAGATTAGAATTTGAAGATAATAATATTCAATATGAAATAGTAAAGAAAAGATTTTTAAATTATAGATTATTAAGGGGGTTTATTAAAGCTAAAAATAAGACTATAATCTCTCATATTATGCCCTACTCTACTATTAGAGGTAATTACAGTCGTGGTAGAGTTGATAAAGTAATTAATAATATTGCCTACTTTAATAGAGATGAAATTAAATTTATTAATCTTGAACTATACAATAAAGTTGCACAAAAAGAGTATAAAGATATTTTAGAGTTAATTACTAATCCACCTAGTTTTGAAGATGAACTTAAAATAAGAGATAAATTAATTAATAACCCTTATGATTTAAGTGCAATTTTTGTATTAGATGAATTAATTACCTCAAAGCTAGATATATATTTAGAATCCAAAACTTATGAAGATATGAAAGAGGTATTAATAGATTTGTAAAAGTGTGGCTATGCTATTGAATTGAACTTAGGTTGGTACTTATGATACTCCATATAACTCAGGTTTCAAGCAATTAGCTAAAGCTTATTTAACCATTATTTTGATAAAATAAACAGATTTTATTAAAAAGGTTGAATATGCTTTATAATGTAATGGAGATACAAAAAATACTACCACATAGATACCCTTTTCTTTTAGTAGATAGGATAGTATCTTTAGATAATGGAGTAAAGATAGAAGCTTATAAAAATGTTTCTATATCTGAACCAGTTTTTCAGGGACATTTTCCAGACCACCCTATATATCCAGGAGTAATGATTATAGAAGGTATGGCACAAGCTGGTGGTGTTTTAGCATTTAAAAGTATGGATGCAAAAGGACAAGAAGATATTGATAATAAAGTTGTATATTTTATGAGTATAGATAAAGCAAAATTTAGAACTCCTGTTGTACCAGGGGATAAATTGGTTTACAGGTTAAATGTTATTAAAAATAGAGGTGCAGTTTGGCATTTAGACGCAAAAGCATATGTAGATGAAAAAGTTGTTGCAGAAGCAGAACTTAAAGCAATGATTGTGGATAAATAATGAATAATATACATCCAACTGCTATTATAGAAGCTGGTGCTAAAATTGGAGAAAATGTATCTATTGGAGCTTATAGTTATATCTCTAAAGATGTAAAAATTGGTAATAATTGCGAAATTGCTACTCATACTATAATAGAAGGAGATACAACTATTGGTGATGGAAATAAAATATTTTCTCACGCAGTTATTGGTTCTATTCCTCAAGATTTAAAATATGTTGGAGAAAAAGTAAAATTAATAATAGGAAATAATAATAAAATTAGAGAGTTTACTTTAATAAATCCAGGAACTAAAGGTGGTGGTAGCATAACTAAAATTGGAGATAATAATCTTTTAATGGGTTATGTTCATATCGCACATGATGTTATAATCGGTAATAACTGTATTTTAGCAAATGCAGCGACACTAGCAGGGCATGTAGAGTTAGGAGATGGCGTAGTAGTTGGTGGTTTAACACCTATACATCAATTTGTAAAAATTGGTGATTTAGCTATGATTGCAGGTGCTAGTGCATTAAGTCAAGATGTTCCTCCATATTGCCTAGTAGAAGGTAATAGAGCAAAACTTAGAGGATTAAACTTAACAGGTCTTAGAAGACATATTGATATTAAAGATATTAATGAACTTAAAAAAGCTTATAAAGAGTTATTCAATAATAACAGAGCATTCAAAGATGTCGCCATTGAATTAGCAAATAGTAGCAATACTTATATAAAAAATTTAGCAAACTTTATTTTAAATTCTAAAAGAGGTATTGCAATAAAAAGGAGTAATAGTTAATGAAACATTGTAGTTTTTGTGGTGCAAAAGAGAGAGATAACTTACCATTAGTAGCAGGTCAAAATGCATATATATGTAGTAATTGTATTGTATCAGCATATAAAATTTTATTTGGTGAAGAAGAGAATATTAGTAATCATGAAGATATAAAAGAGGAGTTAAAAGAGTTAACACCTAAAGCACTTAAAGAGTTTTTAGATAACTATATTATAGGACAAAGTGACGCAAAAAAGACTTTAAGTGTAGCAGTATATAACCATTATAAAAGAATCTTAAGAGTTAATAGTGAAGATAGTGATACAGAAATATCTAAATCTAATATTTTATTAATTGGTCCAACAGGTAGTGGAAAAACTCTCTTAGCTCAAACAATTGCAAAATTTTTAGATGTTCCAATCGCAATAGCAGATGCAACAACTTTAACAGAAGCAGGATATGTTGGAGAAGATGTAGAAAATATATTAACAAAATTACTACAAGCTTCTGATGGAGATATAGAAAGAGCTCAAAGAGGTATTATATTTATTGATGAAATAGATAAAATAGCAAGAGCTGGTGAAAATCGCTCTATTACTAGAGATGTATCTGGTGAAGGAGTTCAACAAGCACTTTTAAAAATTATAGAGGGTTCTATTGTTAACATACCACCAAAAGGTGGAAGAAAACACCCAAATCAAGATTTTATTCAAATTGATACTTCTAATATTTTGTTTATTTGTGGTGGTGCATTTGATGGTATTAATGAAATTATTGAGAGAAGAATAGGAGGTAATACATTAGGTTTTGGTCATAAAAAAAGAACTAAAGATGATAATAAAAATATAATAAAATTTTTAGAACCTGATGATTTGGTAACATATGGATTAATACCAGAATTGATAGGAAGATTACATATTTTAACAACATTAAATGAAATTTCAGTAGAAGATATGGTAAAAATTTTAACAGAACCTAAAAACTCTTTAGTCAAACAATATACCGCACTTTTCGAGTTAGATGATGTAAATTTATCATTTGAAAAAAGTGCATTAGAAGCAATAGCAAAAAAAGCAATAGCAAGAAAGACTGGTGCAAGAGGATTAAGGTCTATTTTAGAAGAAATTCTTTTAGATGTTATGTATCAGTTACCTGAACTTAAAGGCTATGAAGTTATAATTACAAAAGAAGTTGTAGAAAATAAAGCAGAACCAATGCTTTTAAAAAAGAAAAAAACTGCATAAGGGTATATAGTGGGATTTTTTAAAAATTTATTTGGATTTTTATCGCAAGATATGGCAATTGACTTAGGAACGGCAAATACACTAGTATTAGTTAAAGGCAAAGGTATAGTTATTAACGAACCATCTGTTGTAGCTATAAAAGTAAATAGAAATGGTCAAGAAGAGATTTTAGCTGTGGGTCAAGAGGCTAAAGATATGATTGGAAAAACACCAGGAAGTATTAAGGCTATTAGACCTATGAAAGATGGAGTCATTGCAGACTTTAATACAACAGAGATGATGATAGAGTATTTTATAAAAAAAGTAAATGGTTCTAGTCTTTTATCTTCTCCTAGAATTGTTATTTGTGTTCCTTATGGATTAACACAAGTAGAGAGAAAAGCTGTTAGAGAATCAGCATTAAATGCAGGTGCAAGAAGTGTCTATTTAATAGAAGAGCCAATGGCAGCAGCAATTGGTGCAGGATTACCAGTAAAAGAGCCAAATGGAAACTTAGTTGTTGATATTGGTGGAGGAACAACAGAAATTGGTGTAACATCTCTTGGAGGATTAGTTATTAGTAAATCTATAAGAGTTGCTGGAGACAAAATAGATGCTGCTATTATGGATTATGTTAAAAAGAACTTTAACCTTTTAATTGGAGACAAAGTAGCAGAAAGCCTTAAAATAGATATAGGTACTGCAATTAAACTAGATGAAACTTTGAGCACAACTGTTAAAGGTAGAGATCAAGTAGAGGGTATATTATCATCTGTAGAGGTAACAAGTGAACATATAAGAGAAGCAATTGCTGATCCACTAAGACAAATCTCAGAAGCACTTAAAGTTGTTCTTGAACAAACTCCTCCAGAGTTAGCTGGTGATATTGTTGAAAATGGGATAATTTTAACTGGTGGTGGCTCATTAATTAGAGGTTTAGATAAATATTTATCAGAAATAGTTAAGCTACCTGTATATATTGCAGAAGAGCCTCTACTAGCAGTTGCAAAAGGTACAGGAGAAGCTCTAAGCCAAATAGATTTATTACAACAAACAAACTACGAAGATTAATAAATTATGAAAAACTCACTATTTTCAATAAAGTTGCAAACTAAAATGAAAATTTTGAGTTACTTAGTATATAGTAAGCTTTTTCTATATATAAATAATAATTTTTTTAAAAAATAGTGGAAAGATTTTAAGTGAAAAAAAAAAGTTTAATATTTCTTCCTATCTTGATTATGCTATTTATACTCTTAACTAAATATCATGGTGCAACTAGAAGCTTTATTTTAGATTTTATTAATCCTATTAAAATAGCATATCTAAAACTAAATAATATAAGTGATAGTTACTTAAAACAAGAAAAAGCAATTTTAGAGTTACAAAAAGAGAATAAAAGATTAAAAAAATTACTTATTGAAGAGTCTAGTTACATAGACCAATTATCTAAAATATATAAACTTATACCATCTCTTGCAAAAAAACCATATAAAAATATTTTTTTAGTAGATACAATCTCCTATGTTAAACTCAATCACTTAGATGAAATAATTTTAACTACACCTAAAAAATTAAAAGTAAAAGATAAAAAACTATATGGCTTAATGCAAGATGATTATGCTGCAGGTGTAGCATATAGTATAGATAAAAAGCTATACGCATACCTTCTTACTAACTCCAAATGCACATTTAGTGTTACAATAGGTAAAAAAAATGCTAAAGGGATAGCTCAAGGTGATGGGAAAAATGGTATGATAGTTAAATTTATTCCAAGATGGTCAGAGGTTGAAATTGGTGACATTGTAAAGACTAGTGGACTTGATAGCATATTTTTCCCAAATATACCTGTTGGGATAGTAACAAATGTAAAAACTTTAGATACATATAAACTTGCTACTATTAAAATTTTTGCAAATGTCCAAAAACCATCAATATTCTTTTTGATTTTTGACCCTACTCCATACTTAACAACAGATTATAATCCTCAAAATGTTTTCCCTAATAAAGTTTATCCTTTTATAAAAGTTAATAATGAAAATAATAGTGAAAATAACCAGACAACGCAAACTAAAGATAATACCTTAAATCCAGAACAAATAAAAGAAGAAAATTATATGAATTTACTTAATGGAAATCTAATATTTAACAAAAAAATAGATTTAAATTATTAAACTCAAACTTGACAAAGAACTGCTTTTTAATACAAAAAATGTAACTAAATCTGATTGTGTGAGGATTAAAATTAAGAAATTATATTTAAATAAAGTGGCGGACAGTGAGGGATTCGAACCCTCGGTACCCTTTCGAGTACGCACCCTTAGCAGGGGTGTGGTTTCAGCCAGCTCACCCAACTGTCCTTCTTAAGTGGGCGTAATTTTACACAACTTTTACTTAAAGTTTTATTAAATAAGATATATTTTTATATATAATTAAAAAAATACGGTAAAATTAAAGTCAAATATAATATCAAGGTGTAGAGGAGTAAAGGCGTAGAGATAATAAATTGATAATATAATACTGCTCTCTATGCACCTCTTCTAGTTTGAAATTTATTTGTATTTAATTTTTACTACTGAGCTAAATAGATTAAAAATGGAGAAAATATGGAATATAATGATGCCCTAAATTTAGCATTACATTATGTAACTAAAAAGAAAGAGATAGAGTCAATAAATACAGAAGCATCTTTAAATAGAGTTTTAGCTGAAGATATTAGTTGTTTAAGAGATTTACCACCCTTTAATAATTCGGCAATGGATGGATATGCATTTAAGCATAAAGATATAACAAAAGCTTTAAATATTGTAGATACTATTTTAGCAGGAGATAATAGAAAACTTAAATTAAATGAAGGTGAGTGTTTTAAAATTATGACAGGTGCAAAAGTACCTAATGATTGTGACACTATAGCTCCAAAAGAGATTTGTGAAATTAAAAATAATAAAGTTACAATAAAAAAAGATATAAAATTAGGTAATGCTATTAGATTAAAAGGGGAAGAACAAAAAAAAGGTATAACTCTTTTAAAAAAAGGAGATTTATTAACAGCACCTAAGATAGCTTTATTAGCTTCACAAGGTATTCAACAAATTAAATGTTATAAAGAGTTAGATATAGCAATTATATCAACAGGCAATGAATTAAAAGAGTTAAATCAAAAAGCTAATGAAGAGGAACTATATAATATTAATGGTATTAATATTAAAACGCATCTTAAACAATATGGTTTAGATGCAAAATATATAGGAGTATTACAAGACAATTTAGAAGAGTCTAAAGAGATGTTTAAAAAGTTACAAAAATTTGATATTATAATATCTACAGGTGGTGTTAGTAAAGGAGATGCAGATTTTACTAAACAAGCACTTTTAAGTAATAACTTCAAAGAGATATTTCATGGTATAAATATAAAACCTGGTCATCCTGTTTTAATTGGTAAAATGAAAGATAGTTTTGTAATATCACTACCTGGTAATCCACTTGCAGCAATAATTCAACTTATTATTTTAGCTTTACCAATTATTTTTAAAGCTAGAGGTTTAAATAAAATCTATTTAGAGACACAAAATGCAATAATAACAGAAGATTTAAAGTTAAAACCAAATAGAACAAATGTTGTTTTAGGTAATTTAGAAAATGGTAAATTTACATCTTATCAAAATAATAAATATGGGTCAGGAATGATTACCCCTTTGGTTGAGTCTAACTCATTAGTTATTTTTAATCAGAACAGAGATAGTGTAACTAAAGGTAGCAATATTAATATTATACCTTTAAACTCTCTTGCTATAACGGACCATTATAACTATAATAACTAGGTTTTAACTGGTTATTATACTATTTATAAAATTTATACATTACTACATTATGTAACATTTTCACACTTTTTTATATATACTTATATATTTTAGTTCAATTATTAATCTAGCTTATATAACCAAAAGAATATAATAGTAAAAAATTTATTTAAGGGTATTGTATGCAGCTAAATGATGTAAAAATATATGAATATGACGCTGTTGTAGTAGGTGCTGGTTTAGCAGGACTTGCCGCAGCAAAAGAGTTAAGTGAAGCAGGTAAAAGGGTTGCAGTTATTACAAAACTTCACCCACTTAGAAGTCACTCTGGTGCAGCACAAGGTGGAATTAATGCAGCTCTTAGTGAAGATGATTCAACAGAGTTACATGAATTTGATACAGTTAAAGGTAGTGATTACTTAGGTGACCAAGATGCTATTGAATTTATGTGTTCAAAAGCTCCAGAGACAATTAGATGGGCAGAGAGAATGGGTGCAGTTTTCTCTCGTAATGATGAGGGTAAAATTGCTGTAAGACCATTTGGAGGTCAATCTAAACCAAGAGCTTGTTATGCAGCAGATAGAACAGGATTAACACTTCTTCAAACTATTTATGAACAAGCTTTCCGTGCAGGTATAGAGGTTTTTGATGAGTGGTATTGTGCAGACCTTTTATATGAAAATGGTAAAGCAAAAGGTGTAGCAGCTTATAATATTAGAACAAGTGAACCTGCAATTTTTAATGCTAAAGTTACTATGTTCGCTACAGGTGGTTATGGTAGAGCATTTAAAATTAATTCTAATGCTCATGCAAATACAGGAGATGCATTATCTATTTTTGCTCGTCGAGGATTACCATTAGAAGATATGGAGTTTGTTCAATTCCATCCAAGTGGACTTGGAGGCAGTGGTGTTTTAATCTCAGAAGCTGCTCGTGGAGAGGGTGGAAGATTATTTAACTCTGAGGGTGAAAGATTTATGGAAAAATATGCTCCAAATGCAATGGAGTTAGCATCTAGGGATGTTGTAAGCCGTGCAATTATGGAGGAGATTCGCCAAGGTAGAGGTGTTGGACCAAATAAAGATGCAGTTTATATAGATTTGACCCATCTTCCAAAAGAGACTATTTTAACAAAACTTCCAGAGCTTAGAGATTTAGCAATTACATTCTTAGGGCAAGATATGCTTAAAGAGCCAATTATGATTGCAGCGACTGCTCACTACTCTATGGGTGGTATTCCTGTAAATATTAGATGTCAGGTAAAAAGTTCTCCAACTAAACTTGTAGAGGGGCTTTATGCAGCTGGAGAGTGTAGCTGTGTGAGTGTTCATGGAGCAAACAGACTTGGTGCAAACTCAGTATTAGAAGCACTTTTCTTTGGTAGAGTTGCAGGACAATCTATGGTTGAAGATTTAGAAAAAATAGAGTTACAAAATGCTACAAAAGAAGATGCCAAAGGTATGATTGAACAAGTTGAATTTATCTTAAGAAATAATGGGGAAGAGAGAGTTCCAGAACTTAGAAAAGAGCTTCAAGAATCTATGACAATGGATGCTGGAGTATTTAGAACAAAAGAGTCTCTACAAAGACAAAAAGAGAAACTTAAAGAGATATATAATAGATATAAAAATATTAGAATAGATGATAAATCAAATACATTTAATACAGATTTACAAGAAGCAATCGAGTTAAAACATATGATAGACTTTAGTTTGTTTATTGTAGAGGGTGCATTACAAAGAGAAGAGAGTCGTGGAGCTCACTATAGAGAAGATTTCCCGACTAGAGATGATGAAAAGTTTATGAAACATACATATGCTAAATTTAGTGGAGAATATGAACTAGAATTAGAATATGGCGATGTTGTTTTAGGTAAATTTGAACCTCAAGAAAGAAAATACTAAGGAGCTCTAAGATGGGAAATAATGAAAATAGACAAGAGATAACAATAAAAGCTTTTCGTTTTAATGCAGAGACTGATTACTTACCATATTATAAAACATATAAAATGGAAGTAGGAAAAGATGAACTTATTTTAGATCTTCTTAATAGAATAAAATGGGAACATGATGGTTCATTTTCGTATAGAAGAAGTTGTCGTCATGGTATTTGTGGTGCTTGTGGTATTAAAGTAAATGGTAAAGCAACACTCTCTTGTAAACAAAATGCACTAGAGTTGGTAGAGTTATTTGGAGATGAGTTAGTTTTTGAGCCACAAAGTAAAAAAAGAGCTATAAAAGATATGATTATAGATAAAGGTGACTTTTGGGAAAAACACGCTGCTATTAAACCATTTGTAGAAGCAGATGTAGAGCCTCATCCAACAAGCGAAACAATTATGAGCAAAGAGCAAGTAGAAAACTTCTTAGATGCAGATTACTGTATTCAGTGTGGTAATTGCCACTATGCTTGTCC
>CAYMGA010000014.1:0-14245 GCA_964389865.1 uncultured Nitratifractor sp. | reverse complement strand
AATTTATTTGTGTTGAAGGAATAAAATTAATTTTTGTATTTTTCACTATTATAATTGGCATATTTTTTATACTTTTAATAAAAAAAGGGTAAAATAATAGAAAAAAGAGTTTCAATTTGAAGAGTAAGCAATATTCACTAAAAGTTTTAGAAGTTGAAGTTGAAGATGAACAAGAGACTATTGCCTTTTTTGAGAAAAATTATATTTTATTTCAAAATCATTTAATTTCTCTTAAAGGTAAAGTAACTGATAATTTATTAAAACTTTTAAAATCTAAAAAATTATCTTATATTGTAGATACAAATTTGCCTAAAGCTAAAGTAACAAAAGTTGAACAGAAAGAAGAGCATGAGAAATTGAGAAACTCTTTAGTTGTAATTGATAAAATTATACGAAGTGGTCAAGAGATAGTTATAGATGGAGATTTATTGTTACTAAATAGAGTAAATAGTGGTGCAGTGATAAGAGTGAGTGGAAATTTAATTATCTCTAGAATAGTTGAAGGCTCTATCTATTGTAATGGAGAGTTTATGATGTTAGTTGCTTCACCAAAAGCTAATATTATTTTTAATGGTGTTGAAGTTGATAATAGTTATTTAAAAGATAAATTAAATAGAATAGAGTTAAAAAATAATGAGATAATTATTACACCAGTAATTAAAAAGGAGATAAATTGGGCATAGTTATTGCAGTAATTAGTGGTAAAGGTGGGGTTGGTAAAACAACAGCTGCAGCAAATATTGGTTTAGGTATTGCTATGAATGGCAAAAAGTGTGTTGTTGTTGATTTTGATATTGGACAAAGAAATCTTGATATGATTTTGGGGTTAGAGAATAGAGTAGTCTATGATATAGTTCAAGTTATGGATAAAGAGGTAAATATTAAACAAGCTTTAATTAAAAGTAAATCACATGATAAATTCTACTTTTTAGCTGCTTCTCAAACAAAAGATAAAACTGTTTTAAACTCTAAAAAAGTAAAAGAGTTAGTAGATAGCTTAAAAGAGGAGTTTGATTTTGTAATTTTAGACTCTCCAGCAGGGATAGAGAGTGGATATGAGCATACTATTGAATTTGCAGATGCAGCAGTTGTAGTTGTTAATCCTGAAGTTTCATCTATTAGAGATGCTGATAGAGCAATTGGTATATTAGATTCTAAATCTCAAAAGGTTAAAGATGGGGGAGAGGTAGAGAAGTATTTAATTATTAATAGGATAGAACCTAATATGGTTAAGAGAGGAGAGATGCTAAATAGTAAAGATATTTTAGATATTTTAAATATTAATTTACTTGGTAAAGTACCTGAAGATAAAGCTGTAATAGATGCTTCAAATCAAGGTAAACCTATTATATTAGATAAATCTTCTAAAGCTGGACAAGCATATTTTAGAATAGCTTCAAGAATTAGTGGGAATAGTATTGAGATGGTAGATGTAGAGTCTGAAACAGATGGAATCTTTAAAAAATTAACGGGAATATTTAAGTAATGTTTGGATTTTTAAAGAAAAAAAAGAGTGCAAAAATTGCAAAAGATAGATTGACAATAGCTATAATGAGTGATAGAGGTCAAAATGTAGATTATCCTTTTTTAGAAGATTTAAAAAAGGATATATTAGCAGTAGTAAAAAAATATACAGAAGTAAAAAATATTACTATTAGAAAAGAGGTAGAATTAGAGCTTGAAGCTTTATCTATTGAGATAGAATTAGAGAAATAGTTTAGATTTTCATATTAAAATCTCACCTTATTTATAATTATATATTTTTTAATATATAATTAATATATTTTGTGTTATTCTTATGCTATATTTGGCATGGAGTTTTAAAGGTGGAGAGTAGTAATTTTATATCTAAGAGTAGTGGAAGATTGGATAAAGTGCTCTCTTGTGAGTTAAATATTAGCAGAAATCAAATCGAAAAGCTTATAAAAAGTAATCTTGTAAAAGTTGATGGTAAAATTATATCAAAACCATCTTTTAAAGTATTGCCTGATATGAATATAGAATATATTTTTATAGAGGCAAAAAAGCTTGAATATAGCGATATAGATATCAATATAGATATTTTATATGAAGATGATGATATATTAGTTGTAAATAAACCATCTGGATTAGTTGTTCATTCAGCACCTAGTGTAAAAGAGCCAACTTTAGTGGATTGGTTAAGAAAAAAAGGTTTTCGTCTATCTACGATTAGTGGTGAAGAGAGAAATGGTATTGTTCATAGATTAGATAAAGATACAAGTGGAGCAATTTTAATTGCTAAAAGTAACTTTGCACATGAGCAAATGAGTAAACAGTTACAAGATAGAAGTATGGGTAGATACTATTTAGCAGTAATAAACTATCCATTAAAAGAGAATATAGTAGTTGATAAACCAATAGCAAGAAATCCAAATAATAGATTAAAAATGGCTATTGTCAATGGTGGTAAAAGTGCTAAAACAGCCTTTGCAAAAGTTATATCGGTTAATAAGGGTAGTGAGTTAATAGCAGCAAAGTTATTTAGTGGGAGAACACATCAAATTAGAGTGCATCTTAGTGCATTAAATAGATATATTTTAGGTGATAAACTCTATGCACCACAAAGTGTAAAAGTAGAGCATAGAATATATTTACATGCGTATTTACTCTATTTTAAACATCCAAGAAGTAATAGAGTTATAGAGATTAAAGCTCCATTATTTAAAGATATGAGAGAGTATATAGATAGAAAATTTAACAAAGGTGTAAATTATGTTGAACTTGAAAATAGATTTATTAAAGAGCTTTTTAAAGAGCATAACTCTTTTACTTGTATTAAATAGTCTGCTTAATGCATTTTTAATCGACACCTCTTTACCTAGAGTATCTGGTATAAAAAGTATTACAGATAGAGATAGTGTTGGATTTGAGTGGAAAAGTTTATCAAATTATCCTAATGTTAGAGGCATAAATATATATAGAGCTTTAGCAAAAAGAGGTTTTAGACAATCGTTCGAAAAGATTGCTTCTATAGCAAATAGATTTTCTACACACTTTGTAGATACAACAGTCCAACCTGGTAAGGTATATTTTTATACATTTACAACTTTTGCAGGTTTTAGTGAATCTGCAAATAGTAATATTGTTAAGGTTAAAACTAAACCACCATATAAAGCTGTTAAGTTTATAGAGGCAAAACTTGTTGATAGAGGAGTAGTAAAACTTTTATGGGTTCCTCATAGTGATATTACAATTAGAGAGTATGTAATACAAAGAAAGTGTAGAGATAATAGATGGCACTATTTAACAACTGTAAAGGGTAGATTATATCCTGAGTATGTAGATACAACTGCACCTAGAGGTTATATTTGTCACTATAGGTTATTTGCAAGAGATGCATCTAAATTAAACTCTTTTGTAAGTAAAGTATTAAGTGTGGAGGTAAAGTAATGCCACATATAAAAGTTAAGCCTTTTGATACATCGATTATTAAAGAAGATAGTAGTATTAAATTTATAGCTAAAAGTAATTTTGGTAATGATACTGTTTTAGTTTATAAAAATAGTAAAGAGTTATTTATAGATATTATTAAAAAGAGTAAAGAGTTTTTAATTAAACCAAATAAAGTAACTAAAGGTTCAGATATAACTTTAATTAAAGATATTTTAGAAGAGTTTATTAAAAAGTATAATTTAGATGTAATTAATTCAAATATTAATCCTAAACCAAATAAACCAAAAAGTGCAAATGAAGCATTTAAAGGAGTTGAAGAGTTTTATAATTTTAAAAGTAACTTTAAAAAAATAAAGTTAGAGGTCGGTTTTGGTAGTGCTAGACATCTATTATATAGAGCTAAAAGAGAGAGTGACACTCTATTTATTGGTATAGAGATTCATACACCATCAATTAATCAATTATTAAAACAGATAAATTTACAACAGTTAAATAATGTATGGGTTGTAAATTATGATGCCAGATTGTTATTAGAAATGCTTCCTTCTAATATTTTAGATACAATATATGTACACTTTCCTGTTCCATGGGATAAAAAGCCCCATAGAAGAGTAATTAGTGATTTTTTTGTTAATGAGGCTTTGAGGGTATTGAAAAAAGGCTCTTTTTTAGAGCTTAGAAGTGATAGTCAAAACTATTATGAATACTCTTTAAAGGTTTTTTCTAATATTAAACAGAGTAAGTTTAGTGTTAGTAAAAATATCGATATAGAAGTTATTAGTAAGTATGAACAGAGGTGGAGACAGATGGGAAAAGATATTTATACTTTAAGCTTAGAGTCTTTAGAAGAGTCTGAAGAAAAAGTTTTAGATATTGATTTCTCTTTTAATGAGTTAGAATCTATTAATATACCATCTGTTAAAAAGATTTTAGAAGATGATTTTTTTATCAATTTTGGTAGAGAGTATAAAATGGATAATGGTTTTGTATTAGAGTGTTCATTTGGTAGTTTTAATATACCAGAGAAAAAGATGCTTGTTGTAAATGGTAATAAATGTTACTATTTACCATCTAATCCAGTTAAGAGTTTAGTAAATTTTAAAGCTCATAAAAAAATATTAGAGGTGTTAAATGGCTAGTGTAATTTCAGCAACAAATCTCTCTTTGGCTTATGATAAAGGTAAAAATGTTATTATAGAAAATGCAACATTTAGTGTTAATCAAGGAGAGTTTGTATTTATTACAGGACCTAGTGGTAGTGGTAAGTCAACCCTTTTAAAATCTATGTATGGGCAGATTAAGCCTAATGATGGTGAGTTAATTGTTGGTGGTCTTAATATGAAAAAGATAAGAAAAGGGCAATTACTTCAGCTTAGAAGAAATATTGGGATTGTATTTCAAGATTATAAATTAATTAATGAGTGGACTGTTGAAAAAAATGTTGTTTTACCTCTAATAATTACTGGATATAGTCTTGATGTTCAAAGAGTTCAATCTGAAAAATTACTATCACATGTTAAATTAACGGATTGTGCACATAAGTATCCATTAGAACTTAGTGGTGGGGAACAGCAAAGAGTTGGTGTTGCAAGAGCTTTATCTAAAAATCCTTTTTTAATCTTAGCAGATGAACCAACAGGTAACCTAGATGAGTTTTCATCTGGAGTTGTATGGGATTTATTAGAAAATGCTTGTGACCAATTAAATGCTACTGTTATTGTTGTTACACATAAGATACCTACGATATTTAATATTCCATATCGTCACTTCATTATAGAGAATGGGGGAATACATGAAGTCCATTAAAGAGCATTTAATGTTTATATTGCCACTTATGGCAATGCTGATTGGTGTGGAGTTTATTCTTATTTTTAATAGAGTAACAACAAGTTATGAAGAGAAGTTAAAGAATGATTACGCAATATTGGTTATTAGTAAAAATGAGTTAACAACTCCAATTGTTAGAAGTCACAGTGACAAAGTTGATAGTGTCGAGAGTATGAATAGAGAGGAAATCGCTAAAGAGGTGACTGCTGGTATTCAAGATAGTGGAATGATGGCTTTCTTGAAAGGTTTACCATATTTTTATAGAGTTCATTTGACTAAATATATGTCTTTAGATGAGTTAAAAGAGGTAAAAAATCAACTTAAAAGTATTGATGGTGTTTTAAATGTAGAGATATTTGGTGAGAGTTATCACTCTAAACATACAATGTTTAGGTTAGTTAAAATGATACTAAATATTTTTATTGTAATGTTATTTATTGTTAGTATATTTTTAGTTATTAAACAGATGGAAGTTTGGCAATTAGCACATAAAGATAGAATGAAAATTATGGAGATTTTTGGTGCACCTATGATGCTTAGAAGTGGGATTTTGTTTAAAATTGCATTTATAGATGCAATTATAGCAACATTTTTAAATATTGCTATCTTTTTATATTTTAAAAATAGTTGGGCTAATAGAAGTGATATTGATTTTATAAAAAATAATCAAGATTTATTAATTAATATTTCAGATTACTTTATAATGTTTTTTACAGCCTTTATAATTGTTTTAGTTTCTGTATCTTTTGTAGCATTTAAATCTAGTGAGGTTCCAGAGGGATGATAAAAACTATATTTGTAATATTATTTTTATTAAATATAATCTATGCCTCTTCTCCTAAAGATTTATTTAAAAAAATAGATGCTTCTAAAAGTAATTTAGAGAATACAAATAGAGAGAAAACTATTACAAATAGGCAATTACAAAAAATTGCAAATAGAATAAAAAAGATTAACAAAGAGATAGCGATATATGATAAAAAGTTAATGGAATTAGATACTTTTTTAGCAAGAGAGCAAAAAAAATATAATGAAGCTATGACTGAGTTAAAGGATATAGATAATATGGTTAAAGCTTTAGATAAGGATATAAATAGTAAAAAGAGAGATTTTGCAAAAATTTTATCTAAACAGTTAGGTAGTATTATAGCCCAAAATAAAAGTTCTGAAAAGAGTGAAAAGAGTGTTATTTTAAAAGAGGTTTATGATAGATATAAAGATTATTCTCAGCAAGAGTTATTAAAATTATCTAAAAATATTGAACAAAAAAGAGCTTTAAGAGATAATTTAATAAAAAGAAAAGAGGAGATTAATAAGAGTATAGCAGATATTAAATTAAAGAAAAAGATATATAATAGAGAAAAAAAAGCTAAAAAGAAGTTATTAGAAAAACTTGCAAAAGAGGAGAAGAGTTACTCTAAAAAATTAAAAGATATTTTCAAAAGACAAACTATAATTAGATTAACTCTTGCTAAATTAAATATTATTAAAGAAGAAGCAGCTAAAGAGGCAAAAAAAAGAGAATTGATTTTAAAGAAGAGAATAAGGGCACTTAAAAATTTAAAATTTGCAGATAGAAAAAAAGTAAAAAGTGTAAAACAGTATAGTTCTTCTTTTAGTTCAAGAAATGTATATAAATATAGAGGTGCAAAAACAATTGCACCTCTTAAGTCACCAAGAGTTATTAAAAGGTTTGGAACATATATTGATCCTATATATAAAATTAAATCACATAGTGACTCTTTGATTTTAGTATCTGCTATAAATGATAATAGAGTCTATAATGTTTTAAATGGAGAGGTAGTATTTAGAGGTAAAAATGCAATGCTTGGAAAATTAGTTGTTGTTAAACATAATAATGGTTTATTTACTATATATGCAGATTTAGATAAATTTTCACCGTTTATTAAAGTTGGTTCAAAAGTAAAAAAAGGTGTAGTTATTGGTAAAGTTAAGAGAAAGTTAATTTTTCAAGCAACTAAAAATGGTGCATTTATTAACCCTGCTAGATTAATTCAAATTTAGCTCTATTACAAACACTTTGGGTATAATTTCATAAAATATTAAAAATAGGTTATTTAAATATAGCATTATTGTTTAAGAGAGGTAGTATATATGTCAAAAAAACGGATTTTAGTTAAGTTTTCTGGCGAAGCATTAGCTGGTAAAGATGGTTATGGAATTGATACTTCAATTTTAAAATATATTGCTACAGAGATTAAATCATTAATAGAAAATGATATTGAAGTAGCTATTGTTGTAGGTGGTGGTAATATTATTCGTGGAGTTAGTGCTGCTAAAGATGGTATTATTAAAAGAACTAGTGGAGACTATATGGGTATGCTTGCAACTGTAATTAATGGAGTAGCTATTCAAGAAGCATTAGAGAGTATTGGTTTAGAAGCAAGATTACAATCTGCGATAGATATGCATGAAATTGGAGAATCTTTTATAGTGCGTCGTGCAAGAAGACATTTAGAAAAGGGTCGAGTAGTAATATTTGCCGCAGGGACAGGTAATCCATATTTTACAACTGATACTGCTGCGACTTTAAGAGCTAGTGAGATAGAAGCTGACTTATTAATTAAAGCTACCAAAGTTGATGGTGTTTATGATAAAGATCCTAAAAAGTATGATGATGCGATTAAACTTAATGAAATTAGTTATGATAGAGCTTTAAGTGACCATATTAAAGTAATGGATGATACAGCAATAGCTTTAGCCAAAGAGAATAAATTACCAATTGTTGTTTGTAATATGTTTGAAAAGGGTAATTTATTATCAATAATAAATGGTGATTTATCACTATGTTCAATAGTTAAATAAGGAGATAAAATGAGACTAGAAGAAGTTACAGCAAAAGCATTAGAGAGATATAATTTTGATAGATATTTACTAGCAAGAGCAGTTGGTAAAAGAGCAGAGGCTCTAACAAAAGGTGAAGCACAACCTTTAGTTAATATGGATATAAAAGAGCATAAAGCAACAGATATTGCAATATATGAAATTGCAGAGGGTAAGTTAGAAATTATTGTAGAGGATTAAATTGTTTTCTAGTGTTGTTGAATTAGTAGGAAAAATTCATAATGTTGAAGATGCTTATAAGATTTTAAAAGAGCAAATTGATATAAGTGATTCTATTGCAGATGCTATAGATTTTATCTTAGATGCACATGAAGGGCAATTTAGAAAGAGTGGTGAACCATATGTTGTTCACCCAATATTGGTTGCTTCTATTGTTGCTTCTATCTCTAATGATGAGACAATGGTTATTGCGGCTTTGTTACATGATGTTGTAGAAGATACAGATTATTCATTAGATTATATAACTAATAGATATGGAAAAGATGTCTCTTTATTAGTTAATGGTTTAACTAAAATTATTGAAATTAGAGAAGAGAAACTAATACCATCAACATCTAATGAGAGATTACTAAAGTCTGCACTTACTTTTAAAAATATGCTACTTACTTCTGTTAAAGATAGTAGAGTTTTAATTATTAAACTTTGCGATAGATTACATAATATGATGACACTAGATGCATTAAGTGTAGATAAACAAAAAAGGATTTCAGAAGAGACACTTGTTGTTTATGTTCCTATTGCTCATAAGTTAGGTATGTCTAAGATAAAAAGATTATTAGAAGATTTTTGTTTTAAGTATATCTATCCTGAACAGTATAAGCAAATAGATGATTATATGAAATCACATAAACAAAATTTAAATTTAAAATTAAACCATTTTATAGAAGAAGTTAAAAACATTTTAAATCAAAATGGATTTCATAGAGATGATATATTAGTAGAGGGTAGGGTAAAACATTATTACTCTATATACTTAAAGATGCAACGAAAAGGTGTATCTATAGAAGAGGTTCTTGACCTTTTGGCTATAAGAATCATTGTGCAAGAGCCACTACTTTGTTATAAGGTTTTAGGTGTTTTACATCTTAAATATACACCTATTGTATCAAGATTTAAAGATTATATTGCACTACCTAAAGATAATGGATATAAAACTATTCATACAACTTTATTTGTTGATAATGGTATTGTAGAAGCACAAATTAGAACTTTAAGTATGCATAGAGTTGCAGAATATGGTATTGCAGCACATTGGAAATATAAGGGTGAAGAAGATGGTGTTAAATTAGATTGGATTAAACAAATATCAGATAATGAAAATAATATATTAAACTTTTATGAGAGTGCAAAAGATAATCTTTATAGTGAAGAGTTAGTAGTATTTTCACCAAGAGGTGATAGCTATACTCTCCCAAAGGGATCTGTAGTTTTAGATTTTGCTTATGCAATTCACTCTGAAATTGGAGATTTAGCAACTTCTGCAACTGTTAATAAAGAGAAAGTATCTTTGCTAACTCCTCTTAAAAATGGTGATATTGTAAATATTATCACACAAGATGAGCCTAGACTTCATTGCTCTTGGGTTAATAGTGTTAAAAGTGGCAAAGCTAAAGATGGTATTAGAGCAATGTGTAAAGCTCGTATGAAAGAGGTAGAAGAGAAGATTGGTTATGAGATTTTAGCTACAATTTTTGATACTACCTCTAAAGATATTGAAGAGGTTGCAAAAGAGTTAGAGTTTGATAATAGTATCTATAAAGTTTCTAAAAATTTAGATAATTTAAGAGATAAAATTAAGAAAATATCAAAATATAAAAATTTAAAAGAGGTTCGTTTTTGGGAACTTTTAAAAAGAGGTTATAAAAAGCCCCAAAAGAGGGTTTTAAATAAATTCTTTTTCTTTACTAATAAAGCATTAGATAGTGTAGAGTTTGATTACTGTTGTCATCCAAAATTGGGTGATGATGTAGTGGCTCTATATATAAGAGGTTCAGCTGTTATTCATCATAAACTTTGCAAAAAAGCTTATACTCTTATAAATGAAGACTCTAATGCCATTTTTGTTAAGTGGAATATACAAAAGACTTCTAGATATAGGCTTGTTATTGCTCTTCAAAATAAGAAAGGTGCTCTTTTAGAGTTATTAAAACTTCTTGATAAATTAGATTTGAGTATAATAAATATTGAGCTTGGAATTAAAAGTAGCGATAAGGCAGAGTATTGCAAAATAGAAGTTGAGTCAACTTCAGATAATCAAAATAAACTAAAAGATATAATTGCTAATAAAGTTAAATTGATAGAGTTTATATCTTTGAAAGATGCATATAAAAATTAGTTAGAGGAGTAGATGTGAGTATAGAATTAGCTCTAAATGAGATTAAACGAGCCACAGCAGAGATTATAGATTTTGAAAGAATTGAAAAATTGGTAAAAGAGTATTATGAAAGTGGCAAAAATTATACTATTAAATTAGGTTTAGACCCAACTTCGGCAGATGTTCATTTAGGGCATACTGTAGTTTTGCAAAAATTAGCAACTTTTCAAAAATATGGTGCTTTAGTGCAACTAATTATTGGTGATTTTACTGCAACAATTGGTGACCCAACAGGTAAGAGTGAGACAAGAAAAATCTTATCTAAAGAGGAGATAGAAGAGAATGCTAAAACTTATCAAGAGCAAGTATTTAAAATATTAGACCCTAAAAAAACAACAATTTATTATAACTCTGAGTGGTTAGATAAGTTAGGAACTAGAGGTCTTACAGAACTTACAATGCACTATAGTGTTGCAAGAATGCTTGAGAGAGATGATTTTGAAAAAAGATATAAAAGTGGAACTAGTATCTCTATTTCTGAGTTTTTATATCCACTTTTTCAAGGATATGATAGTGTTGCTTTAAAAACAGATATAGAGATTGGTGGGACTGATCAAAAGTTTAATATGCATATGGGAAGACACTTACAAAGGGTATATAATTTAGGTAAAGAACAAGCAATTGTAATGGTGCCAATTATAGAGGGTCTTGATGGTGTGCAGAAAATGAGTAAATCTTTAAAAAATTATATTGGTGTAACAGATACACCAAATGAGATGTTTGCAAAAATTATGTCTATTTCAGATGAACTTATGTGGAGATATTACGAACTTCTTAGCAGTAAAAGTCTTGAGCAGATAGAAGAGATAAAAAGTGGCGTTGAGAGTGAAGAGTTACACCCAAAAGTTGCAAAAGAGAATTTAGCTTTAGAGATTGTAGAGAGATTTCACTCTAAAGATGATGCTATAAAAGCTAAAGAAGCTTTTAATAAGCAATTTAAACAAAATCAAATTCCAGATGATATTGCAGAGTTTAACCTTGAAGATAATATTTGGATTTGTAAAGCCTTGCAAGAGGCAAAATTAGAGCCATCAACATCTCAAGCAAGACGAGATATTAAGCAAGGTGCTGTTAAGATTAATCAAGAAAAAGTGAGTGATGAACAGTTAAAATTAAGTAAAGGTGAGTATATTTTACAAGTAGGTAAAAGACGATTTGCAAAAGTAATAGTAGGATAGGGTATGAAATTTAAGCCATTAAAGATTAAAAATTTTGTTATAGAAAAGCCAATTATACAAGGTGGTATGGGTGTTGGTATATCTTGGGATAGATTGGCTGGAAATGTTAGTAAAGAGGGAGGCTTAGGGGTTATTAGCTCTGTTGGAACAGGAATTTATGAAAATAGAGCATATGCCGATAGAGTTTTAGGTGAAGGCAGACCTTATGAAGCAGAAAATTTCTACTCTAAAAAAGCACTTTTTAAAATTTTTGAAAATGCTAGAGCTATTTGTGGTGATGCACCATTAGCTTGTAATGTTTTATATGCTCAAAGTGATTATAATAGAGTTGTTCAAGATGCTTGTGAAGCTGGTGCTAATATGATTATAACTGGTGCAGGATTACCGTTAACAATGCCAGAAGCTGCAAAAGATTATCCAGATGTTGCGTTAATTCCTATTGTGTCTACTGCTAAGGCTCTTAAAATTTTATGTAAAAGGTGGCAAAAGACTCACAATAGATTACCAGATGCTGTAATTGTAGAAGGACCACTTAGTGGAGGACATCAGGGCTTTAAATATGATGAGTGTTTCTTACCAGAAAACCAACTAGAAGCAATTTTACCTCCTGTTGTAGAAGAGGCTAAAAATTGGGGTGATATACCTGTAATTGCAGCTGGTGGAGTTTGGGATAAAAGTGATATAGAGAAGATGATAAATCTTGGTGCAAGTGGTGTTCAGATGGGAACAAGGTTTATTGGAACAGTAGAGTGTGATGCAAGTGATACTTTTAAAAAAGTAATTGTAGATGCTAAAGAGGAGAATATTAAGTTATTTAAATCTCCAGTTGGTTATCCTGCAAGGGGTGTTAAAACAAATTTACATAAGAGCATCGAAGAGGGAACTGCACCTAAAATTAAGTGTATTTCAAATTGTGTTGCTCCTTGTCAAAGAGGTAAAGAGGCTAAAATAGTTGGTTATTGTATAGCAGATAGTTTAAGTGATGCATATGATGGAAAGTTAGATACAGGACTCTTTTTTACAGGTGCAAATGGGTATAAGTTAAAAGAGATTATAACAGTTAAAGAGTTAATGGATAAATTGATAAATGGTGAGTAACTTTTTTTACTTATTAATTTCTATTTTAATATTTTCATCTACTCTAATGGGTGGTAATATTTTAAAAAAATTATATATATCTAATAATCAATTGGTTTTAGAGTTTACAAAAACGCTCAAGGCTTCTGAGATAAGAGCGTCTGCAATTAAAAAAAAAGGTAATGTTAGGTATATATTTGATTTTAAAAATAGTAAACTATCTAAACAAGCAAAAAGTATAAAGAGAGTTAAAGGTAGTATTAAATCTATTAGAGTAGGGCAGTTTAAGCCTTTTATTGTTAGAGTAGTAATTGATAGTCAAAAGAGTTATAAATTAAAATATAAACAGAAGAATAGTCCTAAATTTTACATAAGTTTACCATCTAAAACTACTCTTATTAGCGAAAATAAGAGAAAATTTAAGCCACAAGCAGAGAAAGCAGAGATTGAAACTCCCAAAAAACTATTTAGTACTATTATGTATGGTATGCCTACTAAAAAGTTAACTCCTACTGCTGTATCATCTTTGAAATATAACTATACTATTATGATAGACCCCGGTCATGGTGGGCATGATTCTGGTGCAATTGGAGGCAGATATAAAGAGAAAGATATAGTTTTAAGTATTGCAAAGAGAGTATATAGAAAATTAAAAACTCTAGGCTTTAATGTTAAAATGACAAGATATGGTAATAGATTTATCAAGCTTAGTAAAAGAACACAAATGGCAAATAAAATAAATGCTGATTTATTTGTATCTATACATGCAAACTCTATATCTAATAGAAGAAGAGTTAATATTGCTCATGGACTAGAGACCTATTTTTTGGATAAGGCAAGAACAGCAAGAGCTAAAAGGATTGCAGCAGCTGAAAATCGTAGTTTATTAAATAATAAGGATATGGCGACTAAAAATGTATTACTAAATACTGTGTTTGTTGGCCCAAAAGTTCAACTATCCCATAAATTAGCAATAGATGTTCAAAAAGAGATTTTATCTTCTTTAAAAAGTAGATTTAATTATATAAAAGATGGGGGAGTAAGAGGGGCTCCATTTAGAGTATTAGTTGGTGCACAAATGCCAGCAATTTTAATTGAAGTTGGTTATATATCTAATACAAAAGAGAGAACTCATCTATTAAGTGCTACTTATCAAGACTACATAGCAACAGGTATTGTAAAAGGTATAATTAATTACTTTAAAAATAGAGAAAAAGAGTTAGAGTAGAAAATGTAATTTTATATCTAAGCTTATGTATTTACTTAAAATTTATAAAGGCGTGAAGTATAGGAGTATATGGGTCGAGGAGAAGAGGTGTATAGAGAGTAACACTATATTATCGGTTTACTGTCTCTACTCCTTAACACCTCTATAACTATACCATCCCCCTTGATATTATATTCGGTTTTAATTTTTATTATAATAATTGTCAAATCAAAATTTGACAATATTGTATAAAAACTCTATACAACTATATTTAAGCTTTGCGCTTTTTGCCTTCAGCTTTAA
>CAYMGA010000013.1:0-14544 GCA_964389865.1 uncultured Nitratifractor sp. | reverse complement strand
TTATCATTGATTTTATAATAGTAGATAAAAGAATAATTTTAATAGATATTGGTTCTCATAATGAAGTTTATTAATTTATAATCTTATATGGCTGTTTGGGTTTTTGTATTGATAAATTTTAGATATAATAAATTTAAAGTTTGTATAAGACTTAAGCGTATTGAGGGGGAGTTGATATGAGTGATATTATAATTTATGAAGATGGAACACTTGCTCTTAGTGCAACAGTTGAGAATGAGATAGTTTGGTTAAGTCAAAAGCAAATAACATAATTATTTCTCAAGAGTGTAAAAACTATTAACCTGAGTTTGACAAAATATTATAATGATATTATTTTTTATACACCTTTTTTTCTCATCTTACCCTATACTCCTTTACACTAAAAAAAGGTACTCAGGGCTTGAATAGTTAAAAAGCTCTAAATCTGCTTAATATCCAATCTCTTTAAAAACTCTTCTACTACATAAAATGAGCCAAATATGAGGTAGTCTCTATTATTTTGTATCTCTCCATTAAAGTAGTTATATTTAATATTTAGCTCATTTAAGATTGATTCTAATTTATCTAAGCTTATTGCTCTTTGTGTATCAAGTTTTATTATATGTAAGGTCTCAATTTTTGGTTTTAGTTCTTTTAAAACTTCTTTTGCATCTTTGTCGCTTAAGATATTAAAGATTAAATCGATTTTATTAGTTAAAGATTTTGCAATAGCTTTAGCAGCTAGTAAATTGTGTCCAACATCTAAAGTGATATTCTCTTTTAATTTATAAAATCTTCCAAATAGCTCTAATGTTTTTAAATCTTCTAAATTATAATCTATATTTAATATATCTAGGGCATAAGTTGCAGTTGTTATGTTTTGGATTAAGTAGTTTGGATACTCTTTTTTTATATCTTTAATCTTAGCAAATCTATCATCTTTAAAATCTTTTACAAAGTAGAGTTTACTTTGTTTTTTTAAAGCTATATCTTTTGCAATAGAGTAAACCTCTTCATTTATTTGCTTTGCAATTAAAGCCTTACTAGCCATAGCTTTTAATTTAGTAGTTGCAACCTCAGCAATTGTATTACCTAAAAAATCGCTATGGTCTAAATCTATTGGTGTTATTAGTGTTAAATCATAGTTTGTAACACTTGTTGCATCATATTCCCCACCAAGTCCTGCTTCGATTACTTGTAAATCTAAATCTTCAAAAAGAGTAAAAGCTAATAGAGTTTGATATTCAAAATAGCTAAGAGTTTTTGCCATAGGTTCTTTAAGTAGGTTAAATAACTTCTTATTAGCCTTTTCTAAAGCTTGAGTTGTAGCAAAGTCTCCATCTATCCAGAATCGCTCTTTAAAATCTAAAATATGTGGTGAGCTAAAGTGTCCAACTCTTAAGCCACTCTGATATGCCAAATGTGCAATTGCACGCCCTGTGCTACCTTTTCCATTTGTGCCAATTAATTGGACTCTTCTTGGATGTTTAATACTATTTTTTATAAGCTCATAAGCCTCTACTATACGATTTGGGTCAAACTTTGTATAGTATAGTGGCTTAGAGGATAGTAGCTCCTCTAATTTCAAAATAGAATTTCCTTTTATACTTAAAAATAGCTAGTTATACATAGTAGCATCTTGAACTAAGACACTACTATCATCCACTGGAACTATATTTATATCAGGATTAATATTAGTTTGATTAGTATCTACACTATTATTTAAGCTACTATTTACATTATTGCTAGGAGTATCTTGTTGAACTTTTTGAGGTTTAGATTCGCTAATAATAGTATCTTCATACTTTTTCTTAGATAACTCTTCTATTGCTCTATTTGCATCTTCTAAATCTACTTTATTGCTACCAACTTTTCTACTTCTTTTCATAACTGAAATTATAAATTGATCGAGAGCTTTTTGAATAGCAATTTTTGCTGCTTTTTCTTTATCTAAAGCACCAACAATAGATTGTGGTTTAACAACAACATAACTAGATGATACTATATTTTTACTCCAAAATCCATATTTATCTTTTATAGCAAACTCTATAGCACTATTTACACTATATCTAATAATATTACCATTTTCATCTTTATTAATTGGCGATGTATTAATTGTGTAACTATTAACTAAAATATAGTTTTTTGCTTCATTAACATTTTTAGTTAATGTTAAATTTAATCTATTAATTGCCATTTTAGCAATCTCATCTTCTAAATAGACTCCAATATCTGGGTCTTCAGGGTCAATTTTAACTTTTACTAAAACTGGTGTTTCAAATATATCAGAAGCAAATGCTGGTGTTGGTTTATAACCACTACAAGCTGTTAAAAACAGTGCAAACAGTAAACTCAAAAAGTATCTCATCTAAAATCCTCCTACTTTACAACCAAATTAACCAACTTATTTGGCACAACTATCTCTTTAATAATCTCTTTACCCTCAAGCCATTTACTAGCAGCATCTTTTGCTATTGCTATTATAGCATCTTTTTCTAAAGAGGCATCTACACTAATCTCTGTTCTCTTCTTACCACTTATAGTAACTGCATAAGTTAGAGTAGATTTTACAAAAACTTCATCTTTTATATCTATTTGAGCCTTAAAGTTTTCTCTATTAAATAAAACTTCACTCATCTCATTAGCAATATGTGGAACAATAGGTTCAAGTAGATTTAATATAATATACATCCCCTCACTCCAAACTTTGCTACTACTTTGTTTATCTAAAGCATTTAAAGCCTCCATACAAGCTGCAATTACTGTATTAAACGCGAAACCTCCACTATATACTTCGTTAGCTTTTTTAACTGCTTCGTAAACCTTTCTTCGTGCCTCTTGAGAAGCTTCATCTAAAGAGCTATGTTCAATCTCTGGCATAGTAGAGTCTTTTACTTTATCTAATTTAGAGTATAGTCTTCTTAAAAATCTATAAGCACCCTCTACTTGGCTATCATCCCAATCTATCTCTTTTTGTGGAGGAGCAGCAAAAAGTATAAATAATCTTGCAGTATCTGCTCCATACTTATCTATTATATATTTTGGCTCAATTACATTACCTTTAGATTTACTCATTTTAGCACCATCTTTATTAACCATACCCTGAGTTAAGAGTCTTTCAAATGGTTCATCTACTTCACAATACCCTAAATCTCTTAAAGCTTTTGTAAAAAATCTTGCATATAAAAGATGTAAGATTGCATGTTCAATTCCACCAATATATTGGTCAACATTCATCCAATATTTTAAATCATCTTTATCTAAGGCTACATCTTCCCACCTTTTTGGGTCTGTTGCATATCTAAGTTGATACCAAGAACTTTCAACAAATGTATCCATAGTATCTGTTTCACGAGTTGCTTCATCACCACACTTAGGACATTTACAAAATTTCCAAGTTGGATGATTTTCTAGTGGATTACCTTCTCCTGTAATTTTTACACCATCAGGCAAAGTTACTGGTAAATTTTCTATCTTTTCTGGCACTAAACCACATTTTTTACAATGAACAAAAGGTATAGGAGCACCCCAATATCTTTGACGACTTATTCCCCAGTTTCTAAGTTTATAGTTTATTGTTCCCTTACCTAAACCTTTTTTCTCAAAAATCTCTATGACTCTACTTTGTGCCTCTATATTATTAATACCATCTAACTCTTTAGAATTTATTAAAACTCCCTCATTTGTATATGGCAAATCACCACCTTCGATTACTCTAATAATTGGTAAATTATATTTAGATGCAAATTCAAAATCTCTCTCATCATGTGCTGGAACTGACATAACTGCACCACCACCATAACTAGCTAAAACAAAGTTAGCTACCCATACAGGTATCTCTTTACCAGTTAAAGGGTGAATTACACTTATTCCAAGTGGGTAACCCTCTTTTTCTTGCTTAGACTTTTCAACATCGCTCATATTTGCTATATGCTCTATTTTAGAAGCTATCTCTTTATCTAATGCACCATTTTCTATTAACTCTTTTACAATTGGATGCTCAGCTGCTAAGGCAGAGTATGTTACACCATAAATTGTATCAGCTCTTGTTGTAAATACATTAAAACTATCAAATTTATTACCAACTTTTTTAATAGATTCTGGTGTTAATTTAAAAGTGAACTCTAAACCTTTAGATTTTCCTATCCAATTTTTTTGCATAGTTAAAACTTGACTTGGCCATTTACCCTCTAGTGTTTTTAAATCATCTAATAGTTCATCTGCATATTTTAAAATATTTAAATAGTATCCTGGCATCTGTTTTTGAATAACTTCATTGCCACATCTCCAACAAGCTCCCTCTTCTACTTGCTCATTTGCTAAAACAGTATGGCAACTCTGACACCAATTAACTTTTGTATTCTCCCTATATAATAGACCACTCTCATACATTTTTATAATAAAACTTTGCTCCCACTTAGTATATAGGGGGTCACAAGTTGCAAACTCTCGTGTTTTAGAGAAAGAAAAACCTAACTCTCTAAAGCCTTGTTGCATCTCTTCAATATTGCTATATGTCCACTCTTTTGGGTCTTTATTATGTTTAATTGCAGCATTTTCTGCTGGCATACCAAAAGCATCCCATCCCATTGGGTGTAATACATTAAAGTTTTGTTTTCTAAAATATCTTGCTATTGCATCACTTATAGAGTAGTTTCTAACATGCCCCATATGAACTTTTCCACTTGGATATGGAAACATACTTAATATATATTTTTTAGGTAAACTTTTATCATCTAATGGTTCAAAACTATTCTCTTTATCCCAAATATCTTGCCATTTCTTTTCTATCTCTTTTGGATTATAACTCACACTAGCTCCTAAAATTTCTTTCTATAAGTATATCAAAATAGCTATATTGATTAGCTAAAGATAACCACTCTTAAAGCACTTTTTATATACAATATAGATAATAAATTCAAGGAGCTTTAGTTTGGCACAAGCGTTAGCATTAAAATATAGACCAAGCACTTTTAGTGACTTAGTAGGACAAGAGGCTATCTCTAAAACGCTATCTTTAGCACTTACTAGCTCTAAACTATCACATGCATATCTATTCTCTGGTATTAGAGGAAGTGGAAAGACTTCTACTGCTAGAATTTTTGCAAAAGCCCTGCTTTGCGAAAAAGGTCCAACAAATAATCCTTGTCAAACTTGCGAAAATTGTATTATGGCAAATGAGGGACGACATATAGATATTATAGAGATGGATGCTGCAAGTAATCGTGGTATAGAAGATATTAAAGAGTTGATAGAACATACAAAATATAAACCATCTATTGGAAGATATAAAATATTCATAATAGACGAAGTCCATATGTTAACTGTTCAAGCCTTTAATGCTCTACTTAAAACCCTCGAAGAGCCACCAGAGTTTGTAAAATTTATTTTAGCAACTACCGACCCACTTAAATTACCTGCTACAATTTTAAGTAGAACCCAACACTTTAGATTTAAAAAGTTATCTATAAAAGTAGTTAAAGAGCATTTAGCCTATATTTTACATAAAGAGGGTGTTAATTTTGAAGATGGAGCGTTAGAGATTATTGCAAGGAGTGGTCAAGGCTCTCTAAGAGATGCAATTACTCTGCTTGACCAAGCAATTGTATATAGCGATTCTGATATAACTACAACTTCTGTAACTAATATGCTAGGTGTTGTTGACCCACAAACTATATCTGATTTAATAAAATCTATAACCAATAAAGATAAAGATGCAATATTAAAATTTTTAGAAGAGTTTTCATCTTATGAAGCAGAGATGATAATAGATGAAATAACTCTTTTTTTACAAAATAAACTTTTAAAACAAGATGGAGAGTTAACAACACTACTTATAGATAGATTTTTTAAAATTTTAGCAGATGCTAAAAAACTATTATCTATTGGTAGTAGTGGAGAGTTTGTATTATCGTTAACTCTATTTAAAATGGTAGAAGCTATGAATATACACTCTATCGATGATATGATAAGTCAATTACAAAATGAGCTAAATGTTACAAATTTATCAAATAGACAAATAACTACCCATAAAGAGGAGAAACAAGAGCAATCAATTAATTTAAATATTAAAAACGAAGAGATAAAACCCCCTAACAGACAAAATATCCCAGAGGATAACTTTAAAAAATTAATTAAAAAATTATATGATAGAAATTATGAGTTAGGTCAAATATTTGAAAATAATATTATATTTATTAGCTTTATAGATAATACTTTAACTTGGGAATCAACAGTAGAGGGAGAAGATAAAAAGTATCTTATTCAAAACTGGAATATAGTAAAATTATTTGTTGAAGAGATTTTTGGTATAGGAACAAAAATAGAGAATATTTCAAAAAAAAAATCACTTAAACAACAAAAGCAAAATAAGTTAAATATAGAAAAAGAGAAAAAAGAAGAAGCAAAACCTCAAGATTTACCCAAAAGTAGTTGTATAATGCCAGAAAGCAATAAAGAAGCAAGTATAGATAAAGACCCCCAAGAGCTTTTAGAAGAGCCTATGATAAAAGAGTTTATAAAACACTTATCCCCAAAAAAAGTAATAGTTAAGCAAAAAAGTTAAATATTTTTTAAAAAATCAACTTTTTTTAAGCAAAAAGATACATTAAGCTTAAATTTCTGGTATAATACCAAACCAATATGTAATTTTTATTTTTAAATACGCTATTTTAGATATAAATAACTTAACCACTTATATAAAAATATATTATCTAAAATAAGCTTTTACAAAATATTACAAAATATATAAAATCATCATGAAATGGCGGTTATAATGAGAATATTAACAATAGGTTTCTCCGAAGAGTTTGCAAAAGAGTTAGAAAAAGAGATATCAGAGTATTTTATTTGTATATTAGATAGTGCTGAAGACCTTTATGATGCTACAAATTTCACATATTTTAGACACTATGAACTGATTATTGTCGTAGATGAAAAGATGAAATATGCAATGGAGCGATTTGTTAAAGAGATAAAACTAAAAAAGCCAGAAACAAAGATAATCGTAATTACGGATGTTCCTAATAATCATAAAGAGTTTTTTGATCTAAAAGTAGATGATGTAATATATGAGCATAGAGACCAAGCAGACTTAATAGCTGCTAGAGTATTAGCAAATATGCGTAACCTTTATGGCACAAAAATAGAGATAGATAAATTAACTATAGATATTACAAGTAAAAAGATAAAGTATGATGATAAAATTGTCTCTTTAAATGGAAAAACATTTGATATATTAGTATATTTAGCACTTCGTAATCAAAGAGTATTTAGTAAAGATGAAATTATAAATGCTCTTTGGGAAGAACCAGAGTATGTAAGTGATAATACTGTAGAGGTTGCAATTAACCAAATAAGAAAAAGATTAAAAAGTATTCTAGGTTTTCAAGTTATTCATACTGTAAGAAGAAGAGGTTATAAATTCTCTTCTACTGTATCTCAAGTAACAGTTTAACAATTACTTTTCTAATAAGATTATGCTTAATTTAACTACTGAAAGCTAAAAACAAAAGGCTTGTTTGAGAAAATTAAATTAGTTTGATTAACTATCAATTAATTAAATTAGTGTAAAATATCTCCTAATTTCGCTTTAGGAGTATAATTTTGGATACTATAAGTAGAATTAGAAAAGAGGTACATAAAGTTGTTGTAGGGCAAGAGAAGATGGTAGAGTCTTTGCTTGTAGGGTTAATTTGTCAAGGGCATATTTTACTAGAGGGTGTGCCTGGACTTGCAAAGACAACAACTATTAATGCTTTAGCTAAATCTTTAGGTTTAGATTTTAAAAGAGTTCAATTTACTCCAGATTTACTCCCAAGTGATATTATTGGAACAGAGATTTATGACCCAACTACAAATAGCTTTAAGATAAAAAAAGGTCCTGTATTTACAAATTTGCTATTAGCAGATGAGATAAATAGAGCTCCAGCCAAAGTTCAATCTGCTCTTTTAGAAGTTATGCAAGAGAGACAATTAACAATTGGAGATGATACATTTGCTCTAGATTTACCATTTTTAGTTATGGCTACACAAAACCCAGTTGAACAAGAGGGAGCTTATGAGTTGCCAGAAGCCCAACTTGATAGATTTTTAATGAAAGTAGTTGTTGGTTACAATACAAGAGCTGAAGAGTTAGAGATTGCAAGAAGAGTATCTAATAATAGTTTTGAAGAGATAGAACAGGTTGCTGATGCTAAAGAGCTTATGTTAGTTAGAGAAGAAGCAATGAATGTTCACTTAGATGCTGAAATAGAGAAGTATATTATAGAGTTAATATTTGCAACAAGAGAGCCTAAAAAGTATGGCTTAAAGAGTATTAAAAAGTATATAGAGTTTGGAGCAAGTCCAAGAGCTAGTATCGACATGTATAAAGCTGCAAGAGCAGTTGCATATATTAAAGGGCAAGATTTTGTATCTCCAATAGAGATAGCCTATATTGCAAAAGAGATACTTAGACATCGTATAATTTTAAGTTATGAAGCACAAGCTGAGGGTATTACCCAAGATAGTATTATAGAAAAAGTTTTAGCAGCAGTTCCAATACCTTAATGAAAAAGAGAGCTAAACAGATAGTAATAAAGACCAAAAAACAGATTTTTGGTGCACTTAGTGGAAATAATTTATCAGCTTTTCATGGTGAAGGTTTTGAATTTGCAGAACTTAGAGAGTATGCTTATGGTGATGATGTAAGAAAGATAGATTGGAAAACAACAGCAAGGCTTGGTAAACCATTTGTAAAAGTTTACCATGAAGAGCGAGAACTTAATGTTGTAGTATCTACGCTACTTAGTGGCTCTACATTTTTTGGAACTATTCGACCAACAAATGAATTTATTATAGAGATTATGGCACTTTTAGGCTTTGGAGCTATTAGAAATAAAGACCTATTTAGTCATATCCTATATGCAGATAAATTATATCGCTACTCTAAACCATCAAAAAAGATTTTTGCTATAACAAAAGAGGTTGAAGAGTCTATAAATTTTAATGTTTTAGGAAAAGTTGCAAATATAGAAGGTTGGCTAGATGAGTTAAATAAACGGGTAAGAAAAAAATCTTTACTCATAATGATTGGTGATTTTGTAGGAGATTATAATTTATCTCTTTTAGCAAAAAAGCACGATTTAGTAGCTATAATTGTAAGAGATAGATTTATAGAAAATTTAAAAGAGATGGGTGAGATAAGAGTAGTTGACCCAGGCTTCTTAACAAGTTTTAGTGGTAATTTAGATAAGAATACAATAGAGATTTATAAAGAAGCTCTTATAGAAAATGATAGGAGATTATTTAAACACTTTAAGAAAGCTGGTGTAAGATTTGTTAAAATATATACAGACCAAGAACCATATGTTGAACTTACAAAAAAGATGAGGTAAGTAATGATAAGAGATATAAAACCTATTGTTGAAATTAATGATTACTCTTTATATATTTTAATTATAACACTTATTATTGGTTTTTATATTGCTTATATCTTATTTAAAAAGTTTTACAATATAGCTAAAGATGGGTGTAAAATAGATTGTGAGAGATACTACTTTTATCAATTTAGTAATATAGATTGGTCTAATCCTAAAGAAGCAGCATATAGTGCTACAAGATATGGAAAAGTTTTAGCAAAAGATAGAAGACGAAGAGAGTTATTTGAACAGTTAAGAGAGAGATTAGATAAATATAAATATAAGCAAGATATTAAAGAGGTAGATGAAGAGACTCTAAATTATTATAATCTATATAAGCAGGTATGTGATGAGTCAATTTGAATTTGAATTTCCATATATATTTTTATTAATTATTCTATTTTGGTTTTGTGCTAAAAAATGCCCAGCTAAAGGTGTATCTATCTATTTACCATATATCCATTTATTAATTGGGAGTAAAGGAGTTAAGAGTAGATGGTTAAGTATTTTTAAATGGATTGCATTAATTGCTCTACTTGCTGCTTTAGCATCTCCAGTAAAAGTTACAACATATAATAATATAAAACAAGAGGGTCATGATATTATGATTGTTTTAGACTCTAGCGACTCTATGAAAGAGAGAGGCTTTGATTTAAATGACCCTAGAAAAGATAAATTTACTACAATTATAGAAGTTATATCTAAGTTTGTGAAAGATAGAAAAAATGATAGAGTAGGTTTAATAAATTTTGCAAGTAGCGCATTTATTGCATCTCCACTAACATTTGATAAAGAGTATTTAAATGATGTAATATCTAAACAAAGAGTCGGCATTGTAGGTAAAAGAACAGCAATTTATGATGCACTTTTGCAAGGTTTATACCTTTTAGAAGAGTCAAAAACAAAAAGTAAAATTATGATTTTACTTACAGATGGTATTGATAACATGAGTATAACTAAAGATAAAGAGATTATAGATTTATTAAAAAAGAGTAAAATTAAACTATATATAATTGGTATAGGTGATTATAAAGATTTAGATGCTCCAAAACTTAAAGCATTAGCAAAAGCAGGTAGGGGTAAATTCTTTTTAGCAAACAATAAAGATGCACTAAGTGTAATTTATAAGGAGATAGATAATAGTGAAACCACTAAAATATCTGGTAAAAGTTATAAAGTTTATATATATTATTACTACTATCCATTAATATTTGCTATTATATTTATGTTATTATATGTATATTTTAAAAGTGTAAGAGGGGTAGCTAAGAGATGATGTTTGAGAATACCTATTTAATGCTACTTTTATTAATTCCTTTTATGCTATTTGCTCTATTAGTATTAACAAATAAAGAGGCTATAGAGAGAGTATTTACCCCAGAAGTGTTAGATAGAATTAAAGTATCTGATAGTGGACTTAGTAATAGAGTTAGAAACTCTATTATATTTGTAGCTATACTCTTAATGATTATTGCAATTGGACATCCTGTTATAAAAAAAGGTGAAAGAGAGATAACAACAAAAGGGCAAGATATTACAATTGCAATTGATATATCTGGTTCTATGCGTAGTAAAGATAGGTATCCAAATAGATTAGAGTTTGCAAAGTTAAAAATTAATCAATTAATAAAGAAACTACCAGAAGATGAATTTATGATATTAGCTTTTAGTCAAAATGTCTATCTTGCATCTGCTATGACAGATGATAAATATACCTTAAAAGAGGTAATTAATGGTATTAGTAAAGATTATTTACAAGGGGCTAGTAACTTTAGTGCATTAGCAAATGTTTTAAAAAATAAGTTAAAAAATAGTAGTAAAACAGTCATATTAGTAAGTGATGGTGGAGAAGATAGTGATTTAGAAGAGTTTAAAAAAATTGTAAATAAAGAGAATATTAAACTCTATGCTATATTAATTGGTTCTTTAGAAGGGGCTCCTATTTTAGATAGTAAGGGTAAGGCTATTTTAAAAAATGATAAAGTAGTTATTAGTAGAGTAAATAAAAAATTAGGAGAAATTGCTAAAAAAAGTGGTGGTGATTATATAATTGCAGAGTATGGAAGAGAAGATATGAATAAATTTGCAAAAAAAATAGATTCAAATTTAGATTCAAAAACATTCAATAAAGTAATTAAAATAGAACAAAAAAAAGAGCTTTTTTACTATCCATTAATATTATCTTTAATTTTACTGATTATTGCATTTAGCTCTACTCCTAAAAGAGAAGATTTTACTCAATTATTTAAATTTAGGAGTCAAAAATGATAAATAGACTCTTTTTAATATTAATAACTTCTTTAACTCTTTTATCTGCCTCTTTAATTGACTTTAAATATATTAATGATTATTTAGATAATTATGAGAATAAACACTATCAAGAGGCATTAAATAATTTAAAAGCTTTAAATAAAGATACTCCAGAGATAAATTACAATATAGCAAATATATATTATAAAATGGGCAAATATAAAGAGGCAATAAAGTATTATAAAAGAGCTGTAGGAAAGGGTGTAGATGAAGCAGATAGAGTCTATAATTTAGCAAACTGTTACTTTAAACAAAATCAACTTGATAATGCTATATTTGCATATAAAATAGTTTTATTACATAAAGATGATAAAGATGCTAGATATAACCTCTTTATTACAAAAGAGAAAAAGTTTAGAAAAGAGATTGAAGCTAAAGAGAAAAAAAAGAGAAAAACTAAAAAGAGAAAAGATGGTAAATCTAAAAATAAAGATAAGAAAAAAATTAAAAAGAAGTTAACTAAAGAAGAGTTAAAAAAGTTAGAAGAGTTAAAGAAAAAGATGGCTTTTAAAAAGAGAATAAAAAATATGCTAAATGATACACTTAAAAATAAAAAGATACCAATACTATTATATAAAATAAAAGATGGTGCTAAACAAAATATAGATTTAAAACCATGGTAAGGGATGAACTGTGAAAAAAATTATAATTTTACTATTTCTATTAAGTAGTTTTATATTAGCAAAGTATGAGAGAGTATATGTAGCAATTGACCCAAATAAAGATATAAAAAGTGGTAGTAAATTACAGGTTATATTAGTAGCTGTTGCTAAAAAAGGAGCTAAATTTAAGTTTCCTAAAATAACATCTATAGGAGAGTATAAAACTGTAAGTAAACCAAAAGGATCTGTCTCTTACTCTATAGAGCAAAAGGGTAATAAAAAAGTACCTATGGAAAAGAGAACTCTAACTATTACAATAAGACCTACAAAAACTTTTGATATGCCAAGTTTTACAGTTAAAATAAATGGAAAAAAATTTAATAGTATTCCCTTTAGAGTTCAGATAAAAGATAAAATATTAAAAAAAGCTAAAGATAATAAAAAAAAGAGTGATAAAAAAGTTGAAATAAAAAAAGATAATAAAAATAAATCTAATAAAAATGAGAATAAGAGAGTAGAAACAAAAAAAGATAAAAAAGTAGAGAAAAATAAAAAGCAAGAGCCTAAAAAAGTAAAAAAAGAGGAGAAAGTAAAAAAGGTAGAGAAAAAAGTAGAGAAAGATAAAAATTCTCCGAAAAAAATAGATAAAAAAGAGAATAATCAAGTTAAAAAACAGACTAATAATATTAAAAAAGAGGCTCCTAAAGTTGTAAAAACAGATATAATAAAAAAAGATGTTAATAACTTAAATATTAAAAAGGGTAAAAAAGTAGAATCTTTATCTCCTAAGCCAGATAGAAATAAAGTTATAGATTTTACTTTTAAAATGAGTTCAAATAAAAAAGTTGTAGTAGAAAAAGAACCATTTATTGTTACAGTTAAGTTAATTGAACCAATCGACTTAGCTGGTGCTAAACTAACTTATACTCCACCTCTATTTAAAGGCTTTAAAGTTGTGCCTTTAGGTGATGGAAAAACTATAGAGAAAGAAGATAGTATTACTAGAGTTATAGATTATCTATTAACTCCTAAAAAAGAGGGTACTTATATAATAAAACCAGCTTTAGCAAATATTGAATTAGAGTTAACTACTAATGCTCAAAGTCCATTTGGTTTTTTTGGTAATGATATACAAACTAAAGAGTTAAAAACAAATCCGATTAAAGTTGTAGTTAAACCAAAACCAGAAGGTGTAGATTTAGTTGGTAAATTTTTAATTAAAGAAAAATTAGATAAGTTAGTTGCAAAGGCAAATAAACCATTTACCTATTTTGTAGTAGTTCATGGATTTGGAGATTTAGATGATTTTGAATTACCAAAATTCAAAATACCTGGTTTAACTATATATGATGAAGATTCAAAATTAGAACATAAAATAGAAAATGGAAAGCTTTTGACTACTTATAGTAAAAAATTTACATTTATATCTGATAAAGATTTTGAAATACCTTCAATAAAACTTAAAGTATATGAGCCCAAAACTGGAAAAATAGATATAATATCTACTAAATCATATAAAATTAAAGTTAAACACTCTAAATCTATAACTAAGGCACTATTAGGCGTTACGACACCTATTAAAGTAGATAAGATTACAGAATCTATAGCTAAAGCATATGAAAAAAATAATACTAATAAAAAAGAAGAAGAGAATTTTTTAAAAACACAAATGTTACTCTTTGATAAGAATTACTATAAAAGAAAATATGCAAAAGATTACTATCCATTTAGTGCTTTAATAGGTGCAATAATCTTAGGTATAATTTTAGGTGCTGGGGCAGTTATTCTTATTCCATCTATATTTAGAGTAAGACAATTTAGAACAAAAGAAGAGAGTATAATTAAGAATTATGAAGATGCTTTAAATACTCTATATCCATATACAACTACAAGTAAAGATATAGAAGAGATGGTTGAAAAACTATATGAAGTAACAAATGGCAATAAAGATATTGTAATAGATAATTATCTACTAAAAAAGATGCTTAAAAAAGTTAAAGAGAAAACTCTTTAAGCAGTAACCTAAAATTAAAATCAAATATAATATCAAGGGGTATAGGTGTAGAGATAATAATACGATAATATGATATTACTCTCTATACATCTATACTCTTCTACCCAATGCCAACGAAATAAGATTTATTTCATTGCTAAAAGCTTAAAGCAAAAAGTGCAAAGCTTGTTTTTGGAACCTCGAACTTATTTGAGGATAGAGTATTCCAAGTCTTTTAAGCTTTTAGTCAGGTAAATCC
>CAYMGA010000012.1:0-14839 GCA_964389865.1 uncultured Nitratifractor sp. | reverse complement strand
GGCGATGAGCGAAAGTGTAATTTATAGTGTTTATCATTATTTGTTAATTTATTAAATAGCTTTAATATTTGCACTTTTCTATCATTAGATAGATTACTTTTATGAAGTAAACTTTTATCTAATTGCTTTAAGGTAGCTTTACTAGCATTATCAAGAGTGCTTTGTGGTAATCTATTAGCTAAAAAATTGGCACTATAATCTGCTCCATAAGTTAACATAAAAGTGATAAAAATAACTATTGTAGCAATTGAAAATAGTGCAAATTTCCATGAGCGTTCTAAATGATGAATAGAAGATTTTGTTATTTTAAGAGAGTTTAATATTTCATCTATCTTATCATTCTCTTGACTTTTTATTCTTATTCCATCTTTTAACTCTATAACTCTATCAGTATTTCCTAATCTTGTTGAGATTTTAATATTATCTAAAGGTTCATTTATGCCAAACTCTTTAATAAGTAGTCGTTTATCGTTTGTAAATTCGACTACTACTAAATGCTCTTTAGAACTTTTTCCATCATAGAGTTTTGCATTAATTTTCATTTTAAATACCAATATCTATATCAAAAAAGTCCATAGTCTCTTCTCCTATAGTTGAACCTCTATCTCTTCCTGCACTTTGAAAGCTATTGTAATCTTTACATTTAAAGTATGTATTTTCTATCTTATATCTTAAATATCTCATTTTTGCCCACGGATATAGTAAACCTAAACTAAAAATAGTTACAATAATATTTGTAACACTTATAAAACCTAACTTTAAAGGTGATATTTTAGTATCAAAACTTGCATCTTTTATTGTTGTATATTCTCTTGTAAAGTTTGATAAATATCCATCTGAAATACCCTTATAGTAACCTAAAGATAATAGATATATAAATGTAAACCCAATATATATTAAAATAACTCCTATTGGACTTTTAAAATCTATATTTGTAATATTAAATAAACTAGAAATTACAAATGATATAATTGTTAAAATTATAAAAACTATTGTTGTTACAAATGATATTTTAAAAAATAGTTTTATAGCATCACTCTTTTTAGCACTGAATTTAAATCTTGTAGAGCCATAAGATGCATAATTTATTATTAACTCTTTAAATTTTAAATAGAAAATAGGTGTTATTATTGAAATAAATATTGCTAGTAATACAAAAGTAGCTAATCCTGCTAACTTTTCATTTAAATTTAGATATGCTACAAAAGCAAGAGGAGAAAAAGTTAAAATAAATACAAATAAAAAGAGAATAGCTAATTTATAAAAATCTCTTATTTTTCCATAATATCTAAAGTGAATATTTCTATAAGAGGTGCTTTTTAATCTAAAACTAACTGCTTGTCTAATAAGCCATGGAAGTAGCAATAAAAAAGTTGTAACAATTACTAGAGCAACTTCTTGATTATATAAAATATTAGAAAAATAGTAAAATAGTGCATAAAACCCTACAACAATAAGCCTACCATAAAATATTCTAAGTGGTTGGGCATTATATTCAAAATTAGAGTTATTTAAATATGTATTTGAGTAGATATATCTATTATTCCTTACTTTTGCCCAAGCTGAATATATACCTAGTGTTAAAATTGTAAGAGCAATATTTACTATCCATATCTTAAAATACTCTTTTGCATCTCCTTTAAATTCAAAGGGGATAAAATTAGAATTTTTACTACTACTATTATCGATAATATAATCTTGAGTATCTATTTTTTCACTAATATTAGTTTGAGATTGAGTAGGCTGGTTATTCTCTTTTTTTAAATATCTATCTATATCTTCAGAAGTTACAAGATAACCATTTTTATCTCTTTTAGGCTCTCTATTTTTAGTAGAAGTATCTATTAAATCTCTCTTCTCTTCTAAAGGTGATAAATTATCTTTATCTTTAAAGTTACTCTTAACTATATCTGTATTAACGCCTAACTTTCTAGCTAATGCTATTGTAGAAGACTCTTTTTTTAGATTACTTTGACTCTTTTGGCTTAGCTCATTATCATCTAAAAATTCCAAAATTTACCTCTTTTACTTTTTCTTTCTCTTTTTCCACTCTTTTTCAAACTTTTTTCGCTTTAGTATAGAGAGTTTTTCTATAAAAAGTTTACCCTCTAGGTGGTCATGTTCATGTTGGAGTGCAATAGCTAAAAAGTCATCATCTTCTATTATATGCTCTTTCCCGTGTCTATCAAAATATTTTAATTTAACCCTGCTATATCTTGATACATCTTCATAAAATCCTGGAACTGATAGGCACCCCTCTTGATATTTAGTAGAACCTTCCATCTCTAAAAATGTAGGATTTATAATCTCTAAAGTATTCTCTTTTGGCTGCTTTTCATCTTCTCCATCTTTTATTGGTATATTGATAATTAATACTCTTTTTGGAACTCCAATTTGAATAGCAGCTAAACCTACTCCACCCTTTGCCATCATTGTCTCATACATATCATCTAGCAAAGAGTGTAGAGTAGCATCAAACTCTTCTACCTCTTTAGATACCTGTTTTAATCTTTTATCAGGATAAATTACAATATCTCTTACCATCTATAGACTCTTTTCTAAAACCTCATCTATTAAGCCATATTCAACAGCCTCTTTTGCACTCATAAAATTATCTCTTTCTGTATCTTTTTCTATCTTTTTAGTAGTGACTCCACAATTTTTAGCCATAATTTTATTTAATTGCTCTTTCATTCTTAAAATCTCTTGAGCTTGAATTGCAATATCAGTAGCTTGACCTTGAGCCCCTCCAAGAGGTTGATGAATCATAATTCTAGCATTTGGAAGAGCATATCTTTTACCCTTAGTTCCACTACTTAGTAAAAATGCACCCATAGATGCAGCTTGTCCAATACAAATTGTATGAATATCAGGCTTTATATAATTCATAGTATCATAAATACTAAAACCACTTGTAATTACTCCACCTGGAGAGTTAATATAAAAATAAATATCTTTATCTGGGTCTTGAGCCTCTAAAAAAAGTAGTTGTGCAACAATAGAAGATGCCACTGCATCGTTAATTTCTCCACTTAGCATAATTATTCTATCTTTTAAAAGTCTTGAATAGATGTCGTAACTTCTTTCACCACGACCTGTTTGTTCTATTACATATGGTATATAACTCATTTTAAATCCTATTTTTTCAGATATTATATCAAAAAAGTATATAAAAAAGTTTTCTATGTAGTAAAATGTAGTGAAAACTACTAAAATCAATTTCAGCTTTAAGTACTAAACCTAAACTCAACTCATTGATAAGTAGTAACATAAAATTAAAATCTAATATAATATCAAGGGGTATAGATGTAGAAGTGTGCAAGGGTAGAGATGGTAAACCGATAATATGAGGTTACTTTCTATACACCTCTTCTTCTTTACCCCTCTACTCTTTTAAAATTTATTTGTGTTTAATTTTTACTAGTTACTTAGAAAAAAGTCTAAATTAAGCCTCTTCTTTCTCTTCCTCTTCATTATTTTCATAAAGAGCTAAAAGTTTTGTAAATAGTTTATCTTCCATCATACCCATTTTTACTACAGGAATTAAGTTATTTGTTTGATAATATTTAATTACTTCTTGAGGATCTTGACCACTCATAAGTGCTTCGTAATATAAAACTTGGCTAATTTCTGAGTCACTTACTTCTATATTCTCTGCTTTAGCTAAAGCATCTACAATAAATGTTGCTTTTACACTATTTACTGCATCTTCTCTTACACTCTCTCTAAGCTCATCTAACTTTTCAATAGAGTTTTTAATCTCTTCTATCTCCTCTTTAGATAGTGTTTGAGCCTTTTGATTAACTAAATTATCTATCTCTTGCTCAACAATATTTTTTGGTAAATCAAATTGATATTTTGCTATTAAATTTTCTAAAATTTTTGGTTTAAGCTCATCTTCGTAAAGCTTTCTTGTTTTGCTATCTTCTATAATTTTCTTAGCATGTGATTTTAACTCATCTAGTGTAGCATCCTCTTTTGCAAGAGCTTTTTTTGCTAATTCATCATCTATTTCAGGTTTAACATCTTCTTTAATATCGTGTAGTTTTATCTCAAAGTCAACCTCTTTACCAGCTAAATTTGCTGCTTGATAATCCTCTGGGAATGTAACTTTAATAGTTTTCTCTTCACCCTTTTTCATACCGATTAATTGTTCTTCAAAACCTTCTATAAATTGTTTAGAACCAATTTTTAACTCATAATTTTCAGCACTTCCACCCTCAAAAGCTTCTCCATTTAAGATACCTTTAAAGTCAAAAACTGCAATATCACCCTCTTGTAAAGCTCTATCATCTTCTATACTTTTTGCTTTTGAGTATTTAGTGGCAATAGAGTCTAACTCTTCATTAATCTCCTCTTCAGTCGCCTCTTCTTTTGTGTATTCTGGAGCAATATCTGAATAGTTACCAAGTTCTATTTGAGGTCTTAAAGAGATAATAATCTCTACTTCTATATTATCATCTTTTTCTTCATACTTTTCAAAAGTTGGGTTTCCAATTACATCGTCTAAATTAATATTTGCCTCTTTATATGCCTCTTGTAAAACTTCGCCAATTGCCTCTGCCTCTGCATCTTGTTGTAATTTTTCACCATACATTTTTTTAATTACAGCAACTGGTACTTTACCTTTTCTAAAACCATCTACTTTAAGAGTTTTACTTGCCTCTTTTGCTAACTTATCAAACTTAGCTGATATATCTTTGCCTTCAATTGTAGCAGTAACTTTATAGTTAGAGTTATCTAACTTTTCAACATTTAATGTCACTCGTAATCCTTATAATTTGAAAATTTTTGAAATTTTATCTAAAAATAGTTAATAAAGAGAAATAAATAGCGCAAGAAAAGCGCTAGTAGTAGAAATTAATCTTGAATTTGTTTTTTAAGAGTTTTACCTGGTTTAAAACGAACACCATATTTTGCTTCAACTTTTACTTTAGTTGTTGTTCCAGGAATATATATCTCTCTAGCATTCTTTTTAACTGGTTCAAAAGAGCCAAACCCTAAAAACGATACTGCTTCTCTATTCTTTAAACAATCTACAATTTTTTCTAACATAGTGTTTACAACTAGTTCTGTTTCATTTCTTGAAAGCCCCGTTTTTTCAGCGACTTCATTTATTAGAACTGACTTTTTCATTCCATCTCCTGTGGTTATTATGTAATTATATTTTGAAATATTAGCAATATTAAAATTTAAAATCAACCCCAGCAAATGCCCATTTTTAGGGCAGTTGAAACAGATATACCATAAAATGGACATAAATATAAATTAGACATTATTTTTACATATAAAAAAAATGAAAAAAATAGTTATTTGTTGCTTTTTGTAACAAAAAATCGATACTCTTTAACCACTATAACTCATTTAATTGTTAATACTCTCCACAAACTCTAATGAAAAACTAGTATAATATCATAAAAAACAGAAAAAATTGGAGAGTATTTATGGTAAGGGTTGTTAAAAGAAATGGTCGTATAGAGTCATTAGATGTTACTAAAATTCAAAAATATACATCTGCTGCTGTTAAGGGTTTAAGCAATGTTAGCCAAAGCGAATTAGAAGTAGATGCTAAATTACAATTTAGAGATATGATTACAACTACTGAAATACAAGAGACTTTAATTAAAACTGCTGTGGATAAGATAGATATAGATAGACCAAATTGGACATTTGTAGCAGCAAGGCTATTTCTTTATGATATATACCATAATGTATCTGGTTTTACAGGCTATATTCATCTTAGAGATTATTTTAAAAAAGGTGAAGAGGCTGGTCGTTTAATTCCTGGATTAAAAGATAAATATGATTTAGATGATTTAAATGAGTATATTAAGCCAGAGAGAGATCTACAATTTACTTATCTTGGATTAAAAACACTTTATGATAGATATTTAATAAAAGATAAAGATGGAAAACCTATAGAGTTACCACAACATATGTTTATGGCTGTTGCCATGTTTTTGGCACAAAATGAGTTCGATTCTCAAGCTTGGGCAAAGCGTTTTTATGATATTTTAAGTAAATTTGAAGTTATGGCAGCTACTCCAACCCTCTCAAATGCAAGAACCACAAGACACCAGTTAAGCTCATGTTATATAGGTTCTACACCTGATAATATAGAGGGTATTTTCGATGGCTTTAAAGAGATGGCACTTTTAAGTAAATTTGGTGGTGGTATTGGATGGGATTGGAGTAGAGTTAGAGGAATGGGAAGCTACATAGATGGGCATAAACATGCAGCTGGAGGAGTTGTCCCATTTTTAAAGATTGCAAATGATGTTGCAATTGCAGTTGACCAGCTAGGAACAAGAAAAGGTGCAATTGCTGTATATCTTGAGCCTTGGCATATAGATATTAGAGACTTTTTAGATTTAAAGAAAAACTCTGGAGAAGAGAGAAGAAGAGCTCACGACCTATTTCCTGCATTATGGATAAATGATTTATTTATGAAAAGAGTAGAAAATAATGAAATGTGGACTCTATTTGACCCATATGAAGTTAGTGAACTTACAAATCTTTATGGAGAAGAGTTTAATAAAAAATATGAAGAGTTAGAAGCAAGAGAAGATATTACAAAAGAGCAAATATTAGCAAAAGAGTTATGGAAAGAGGTTTTAAGAAACTATTTTGAGACAGGGAACCCATTTCTTTGCTTTAAAGATAATGCAAATAGAGTTAATCCAAACTCTCATGCTGGTATTATTAGAAGTAGTAATTTATGCACAGAGATTTTCCAAAATACATCTCCAAATTACTATAAAATTAGAGTAAAGTATGAAAATGGAGATATTGATTTATTTGATGAAGAAGATTTAGTAACAGTTGATAGTGGAATTACTAAAAAAGCTAAAAAAATTACAGCACTAGACTCTATAAATGGAAAATCTATTTTTATTGTAGATAAAGAGAAGATTGATGGCGATACTGCTGTATGTAATTTAGCATCTATCAATTTATCTAAAATAAATACTCATAAAGATATAGAAAGAGTTGTGCCAATAGCTATTAGAATGTTAGATAATGTAATTGACTTAAACTTTTATCCACTAGAGAAGGTTAAAAAGACAAACTTAAAGACTCGTGCAATTGGTCTTGGTGTTATGGGAGAGGCTCAAATGTTAGCCCAAAGTGGTATTGAGTGGGGTAGTGATGAACACTTAAGAAAAATAGATGAAGTTATGGAGGCAGTAAGTTATAATGCAATTAAAGCCTCTAGTGATTTAGCTTTAGAGAAAGAGAGTTATCCTCTATTTGAAGGCTCAAATTGGTCTAAGGGAATATTCCCAATAGATAAAGCAAACGAAGAGGCTTGTAAATTAGTCGATAGGGGTGGAATATTTGGTTACCACTATGATTGGCAAAAACTTAAAAAGAAAGTTAAACAAGATGGTATGAGAAATGGTTACTTAATGGCTATTGCACCAACAAGCTCTATCTCTATTTTAACTGGCACAACTCAAGCAATAGAGCCAATCTTTAAGAGAAAGTGGTTTGAGGTAAACTTAAGTGGAGAGATACCAGTAACTGCACCAAATTTAAGCCCAGATACTTGGCAATATTATATAAGTAGTTATGATTTAGACCAAAGAGTAATAGTAAAAGCTGGTGCAATTAGACAAAAGTGGATAGACCAAGGTCAGAGTTTAAATATCTTTATTAGATTAGATAAAGCAAGTGGTAGATATTTAAATGATATATATATGTTAGCTTGGAAGCTTGGATTAAAATCGACATACTATTTGCGTTCACAATCACCAGAGGCTATTGCAGATAGTGGATATACAGAAGATAGAAGTATGGAGTGTGTTGGGTGTCAATAGTAAATTGGTATAAAAATATGCACCCTTCAGATAGATTTTTAATTACACTACCATTTTGGTTAATTGTGCTTTTTGGACTATTTTATTGGGGTAAATTTTGGTCATATTCACCAATAGGAGAGGCTTTAGACTCTTTTCAAAGAGGAACTATTATGCCTATTTTAGATGCATTTATAGATAAACCAATTAAAGAGTTTAATATCTTTATAAACCCTAAATATTCAATTGTTATTACTCCTGAATGTAATGGATTAGTCCCATATTTAATAATTTTAGCCTCTATTCTTGCATATAGTTGTAAATTAATTAGAAAAATCATTTGGGCTATTGTAGCTTATATTGTAATTTATATAGTAAATTTAATTCGATTAATAGTTGTAGTTAAAGTTGTAGAGATATTTGGAGAAGACTACTTCTATTTAATTCATGATATTGGTGGCAATGCCTTACTAATAATAACTGGAGGATTACTATTTTTATTATATTTGAAAGGGTGTAGAGATTGAAGTATAAAGAGATAGATTTTTCGAAATATAGTAGCATAAAGATTGGTCCAAAAGTAGATGTATTAATTATTGAAGATGGTGATGAGTTTCCCAAAAATCACTTTTTAATTGGAGGAGCAAATAATCTACTTCTATCTCCAACTCCTCCACCACTTATGATGCTTGGTAAAAGTTTTGATTATATTAAATTAGTAGATAATGCATTAGAGGTTGGATGTGCAACTAAGACAGGAAGAGTTTTATCATTTGCAAAAAAACATAATATTGCAAATTTTGAGTTTGTAGCAAAATTACCAGGAACTATTGGTGGAATGGTTGCTATGAATGCTGGTGTTAAGAGTTATGAGATATTTAACTATATTAAAGCAGTCGAAATTAATGGGAAATGGATTGATAAAGAAGAGATAGAGTATGGATATAGATTTGCAAATTTAAATGGAGTTGCTACTAGAGTTAGATTAAAGTTAGAGTATGGATATAGCGAAGAGTTAAGAGAGGAGTTACTCCATTTAAGAGATAATCAACCAAAAGAGCCAAGTGCTGGAAGTGTATTTAAAAATCCTAAAGGTGATTATGCAGGTAGATTAATAGAAGCAGTTGGACTAAAGGGTAAAAGAGTAGGAGATATGGAGTTTAGTAAAATTCACGCAAATTTTTTGGTAAACTTAGGCGATGGAAATTATGAAGATGCCATAACATTAATAGAGTTAGCTAAAAGTAAAGTTTATGATAAATTTGGTGTGTTACTAAAAGAGGAGATAAAAGTAGTTAAAAAATAAGTTATAATAATATTTTAGAATAATTTCAGAAATTTTGACTATATTATTCTCCAAAAGAAAATAAAAAGGATATTAATAATGGAAAATTTAGATTATATACGAAGTGAAATGTTAACACATGTACCATTTAACACTCATGCTGACCCAAAGAGAATACTTGTAATTAATGGGGGTAAAAGAGTAGCTAGAGAGTTAGAGAAGTATAAAAGTGTTACAGAGATAATTCATATTGATAATATAGATACTGTAGAGAAGTTACAAAATTTAGGTGCAAAAAAGTTTGATATAGCAATTGTCGCAACACTTGATTACACAGATAATAGAGATTTTTGGATAGAATTAACTAAACTATTAGATGAAAAAGGTGTTGTATCAATCCAGATGAGTAATATATTTACTAAAAAGAAGAGTGCTATGAGTGAACTTAAAATTGCTGGTTCAATATATCCAATTGCAATGCCTTATAGATATGAAGCAGCAACAGATGGAGAGATTATCACAAGTGAATATTTAATGTTAGCTAGTAGATTTTACCATCCAACTGCAGATATAAATTTACAAAGAGCTGATTTAACAGATGGTTTTGCATACTATAATAGTGATATTGCTATTGCAACATTTACAACACCAACATCTATTAATAAAGAGTATTTAGGAATAATAAAAAGATAATGCTAAAAAATGCTATTGTATTAACAGGTGGAATTGCAAGTGGTAAAAGCACAGCTTCAGCTTTGATGCAACTATTTGGTTTTAGAGTTATAGATGCAGATAAAATTGCACATCAAGTTTTGGATAACTCTATAGATGAAATCTCTAAAAAGTTTGGAGATGAATATATTATAGATAATAGAGTTGATAGAAAAAAGCTTGGAAAACTCATTTTTAAAAATAAAAAGAAGAGAAGAGAGTTAGAATCTATTGTTCACCCAAAAATAAGAGAGCAAATTATCTTGGAAGCACAAAAACAAGAAGAGTTTAATAAGCCTTATATAATTGATATACCTCTATTTTTTGAAAGAGAGGGGGTATATAATATAGATAAAGTTATTGTAGTTTATGCACCAAGAGAGATTCAGCTAGAGAGATTAATTAAGAGAGAGGGGTTAAGTAAAGAAGAGGCAATTTTAAGATTAGAGTCTCAACTTCCAATAGATAGTAAAAAGAAAAGAGCTACTTATTTAATAGATAATAGTAAAGATTTAGCTCATCTTCAAAATGAGTGCGAGAGAGTAAAAGAGGAGATTTTAAATGCAAGAGGTAACTAAATATAATGCAAGTGGAAATGATTTTGTAATATATCATAGCAGCGTTCATAAAGATAGAAGTCAATTAGCAAAACAGTTGTGTGATAGACATGCAGGTGTAGGAGCAGATGGTCTTGTAGTTTTAACTCCACATCCAGATTACGATTTTGAGTGGGAATTTTATAATAGTGATGGCTCTAAAGCTTTGATGTGTGGCAATGCAACTAGAGCCGTATCTCACTATGCAATAGAAAAAGGTATTAGTATCAATTCAAATGCAGAATTTTTAACAGGAGCTGGAGTAATTAGAGCAACTGTTAATGGAGTTTATGTAATTACAGATATGTTAGAGCCTAAAATTTTAGATACTAAAATTAGAGAATTTGATAAAGATTGGTGGCTAATTGATACTGGAGTGCCACATTTAGTAACACAAGTTGAAAAAATTGAAAATTTTTCGATAGATGAGGCAAGAGAGCTTAGATATAAGTATGATTGTAATGTAAATATCTATTTTTTAGATGAAGATGGTATGAAAGTTAGAACCTATGAAAGAGGTGTAGAAGATGAAACATTAGCTTGTGGCACCGGTATAATGGCATCTTTTGTAAAAGCACATAGCCAAAATAGAGTTAAAGATATTACTCCTGTCTATCCAAAAAGTGGCGAAGAGTTATATATGGAGTATGATGAAGGTAAATATAAATTTGGAGGAAAGGTCAATAAAGTGTTTGAAGCAAAATTAACTTTGGATATTCCTCAATCAGAATATTAACATAAAATTATGCTTTTGGGTTCTTATTTTTATATGTAATTTTTTATAATCAAAATATCGATTTTTTGGTTATGAAAAATAGAACTTTACATTTAAGCTTTTTTAGAGTATAATACTGCTCTTAAATTTTTATGGTCGCATAGCTCAGTTGGTAGAGCACTACCTTGACATGGTAGTGGTCACAGGTTCAAGTCCTGTTGTGGCCACCACATATTTTTGCCATCTTGACAATAATCTCAAATTTTTATATCATTATCATATATTTTATGCTCTTTTAATTTAATATAGTTATTTCAATTTGACATAGATTTGATGAATTGAAGTTTTTTTATATATAATTGTGGTATAGTTTATCCATTTTTTGAATAACCTACTATTGAATATTTGTTGTAAATACTCAATAGTAGGTTATCAGGAGATACTTACTTTTAGTAAAACAAATCAGCTTAAAGCTGAAAAAACAAGGAGAAGAGAATGAGTTTATCAACAAAAGGTATTGCTCTAGCAGCAGTTGCAGTAGTAGCATTAGGTTTTAGTGGTTGTACACAACAAGCTATGGCTTCATCAGGAAGCACTAAAGTAAAAGCAGCAGCACCAGCAGATTTAGGTTTATATCCACCAAATGCAAGACCAGGTGAGTGTTATGCTAAAGTTTATATTCCACCTAAATATGCAACAAAGACTGAAAAAGTTACAGTGGATGAAGGTGGTGTTAAATTAAAAGTTATTCCAGCTAAATATGGTTATAAAACTGAAAAAAGATTGGTTAGAGAAGCAGGATATAAATTAGTATGTAAGCCTCCAGTATATAAAACTGTAACTGAGAAAGTTTTAGTTAAACCAGAAAGTTATAAATTAGTTACTGTTCCAGCACAATATAAAACTGTAACTGAGAGAGTTTTAGTTTCTCCAGCAACAACAGAGTGGAGAAAAGGTAGTGGTGTAACTACTCCAATTGCAGGTGGTGGTAGAGTAACAGATGTTAACTGTCTTGTTAAAATTCCAGCTAAATATAAAACTGTAACTAAAAGAGTTATGGTAACTCCTCCAACAACAAAAAAAGTGCCAATTCCAGCACAATATAAAACTGTAACTAAAAGAGTTCTTGTAAAACCAGCAGAAACTGTAAAAGTGCCAATTCCAGCACAATATAAAACTGTTCAAGTTAAAACTGTAGTAGAACCAGCAAAAACTGTTGAGTTAAAAACTCCTCCAAGATACAGCACTGTAACTAAAAGAGTTAAAGTATCTAATGGTTACTACACTTGGCAAAGAGTTAACTGTAGAACAGTTAGTCACTAATTAATAAAATACAAGCTTATAGCTTGTGTTTTATTTAAATTTGAATATTAAATATAAATACTGGCACATCACTTAAGCAGATATAGAGGATAGTTTTGCTCAATATCAATAAATTTACTTAAACCTAAATTATGTAATAGGATTGTCAAAATTATTGATAATACTTAGGTCTATCCGATGAGAATTTAATCAAACTTTAATCGAAATTTATTGAGGTCTTTAAAATGAAAAAAATGATAGTTTTGTTACAGAATAAAGCAAAAAAAATTGATTTTTCATCAAAATCTATTAAAATTACAATATAGAAATATAGATAAATTAAAATATCTAAAAAAAAGAGTTCTAACTACATCTGAAAAATGATTTCTACATACAAAATTAGATAGCAATGGGTATTTTCTACCCAAAAAAATCTTCATCGGATAGACCTAGATAATACTTGTGTTGTATGTGTTTACAAAAAATTTTAAGCTTAATACAAAAGGTTAAGCGATGATTTTTTGTAAATGCCTACAACAAAATAAGTATTGCTAAATAGCTAGTAAAAATTAAACACAAATAAATTTTAAAGGAGTGTAGGAGTATAGGAGAAGAGATGTAGAGAAAGTAACAACATATTATCGGTTTACTATCTCTACCTCTTGATATTATATTAGATTTTAATTTTATGTTACTACTTAGTGCGTAAGGTCAGTCATTAATTTTCAAGATATTAAAGAGAAAACTCCTCAATATCAACTATATTAATTAAAATATCTCTATTAGCTACCCTCTCTATCTTCCCTATATTTTCTTTAAAATATATTACATATTTTTTATTGGTTAATAAAATAGAAGCTCCACTATCATAAGCATCCAATAAAACTCGAGCTGCTTTTTTTAATGCTAACTCTTCATTTGTTTCAAGAAGAGAAATACCACAACTTTTATGAGCATATTTAAATTTAACCTCTTTATAACCTTGTTCTAATACATTACTAGACAGCTCATATATTTCATAATTATCTATACCATAATAGAATGCTACACCTATCTCTTCATAAGAGCTTAAATCTAAATTTTTATATTTTCGTGTAAATAATGAACTAACTCTATTTTTATCTTTATTAGGCTTAGCTAAAGTTTTTAGTAGCTTAAAAGTGCTTTCATAATCTATATCATCTAACATATTATTTTCCCATTCAGCATCCCATAAACCATTATCTTGTGTAATTATCTCTAGAATTTCATCTCTTTTTGGATGTTTATTAAAGATTAAACGACTAGCTAAAAGTAAAATAGCATCACCTACATATTGCCTATTATACTCAAAAGTTGCAGATGCGTAATGTAATCCATACAGTTTATTATAGTATTCTTTATCTTCATTGCTTGTATAATCTTTTAAAAGTTCAAAACTTGCCTCAAAGTCACTATCATCAATAATTAAATCATTTGTTACCCGATATGAAGATATTGGTTCTATTGTTAAGTTATTTCCTAATTTACCTACAACATTTTTAATTAAAGTTTCTCCACTTGTAACAAGCGAGTTTACTCTTAAATATATATTATCATTGGGATAATCAAAGTTTCTATCTAATTGTTTAATAAATAGTAAAATAGATTTTAAATCATTATTTTTATCTATATCTATTGTAAAATTTTTATAATATGGTAAATAATCTGTTTTAATATCAAAAAAGAGTACTCTTAAATGTAATTGCATGATTTTCCTCCTAGGTTAATAACCTGAGTTTGATGTAATATCACAGCCAAATAATACAAAAGAATTTTATTTGAAAAAGATTGGTCATTTTTATCTTCTCTTCTGGCTTTACAAGGTTAACCTTTGTCTTATAGTATTCCATCAAACTTAGGTTATTAATATTTTAGTTAAATTATATTAAAAAAGCTATAAATATATATCTTATAGCTTTCGAAATTGTAACTAAAATAGTAAATTTGAAAAAATTATACTTTAAAGCCCCAGCAATAAAGGTTAAGGGGTCTCCAATGATAGGTAAAGAGCTAAATAATAAAGAGAGATACCCATATTTAAAAAAACTTTTTTTTGCTTTTGATATAGCTTTTAAAGATAGGTATCCTTTTTGTATAAGTATTTCTTCACCCTTACTACCTAGCCAATAGTTTAACATAGCCCCTAAAACATTGCCAATTGTTGCTACTAAAAGTAGTGCAGTTAATGAGTATCCATCTTTAATATAATATATAAGAAGCGCTTCACTACCAAGAGGTATTAGTGAACCACTTAAAAACGATACTGTAAACATAGTTATATAAATCATATGCAATTTTACTATTTTAATACTTTTTTTTACTTTTTTTCAAATTACTCTTGACTTTTTTATTTTTTTTTACTATAATTGCAACTCAATTTAACGGAGTGTAGCGCAGTCTGGTAGCGCAC
>CAYMGA010000011.1:3784-15170 GCA_964389865.1 uncultured Nitratifractor sp. | reverse complement strand
TCAATAAGTTTTAATAAATTTTCATCAGGGTTGTATGCTGGTATTACAAATGCATATTCTTTTTTCAATTAACTTACCTTTTAATTTAATAAATAATCAGTAAGAGCAATAAACCACTTATCTGCTATCTTTTTATAACCTTGCTTATTTGGATGTGTATTTTCTAAATAATCATGATGTCCACCAGAAATTAACTCCGACATATCTACAATTGTAATATTTGGGTCATTCCTTGCCTCAAGCATTGCTCTTAAATTTGCATTATATTTTTCTATTGTTCTATCCCATAGCCATCTATTAATAATTAGTGCAACAAAAATATGAATTTTCATATGATGGTCATTTGCAAATCTCTCGATCTCATTAATAATTCTCTCTGTTCCATCAACTCTCTCTCCACCACCACCATATTTATCATTTGTTCCGATATGAAGTAATACAATATCTGCTGGATTCATCTCTAAATAGTGATATACATGATCTGCAATTTGAAAACTAGTCCATCCTGGATGTCCTTCATTATCTGGGTCAAACTTTGGTTCTACATCATACCCTGCTCTTCTACTTCCTACAAAATCATACTTTATTCCAACCTCATTTAAATCATAAGCTAAAAAAGAGCGATATGCAGTTCTTTTACCTTCTGGAACTAAATTTCTACCATTTGAATCATAATATGCATTTGCATCATCATATGTAATAGAATCACCTAAAGGCATTATTCTATATACTTTACTTGAAGCTGAATTATTACTATCATTAGAAGAAGTTGTGCCACCCCCTCCTCCACATGCTGTTAAAAATAAAAGTATTGCTATAAAAATAAAAAATATCTTTTTCATTAATATTCTATTTTCCTTTTTGATTTATTGCTAGATAATTATATCTAAAATTTCATTTAATATTTATATTTTCATTTGTAATTAACTAATTATATTAACCTGAGTTCAACGGAATATCATAGCTATGGCTTTATGAGGTTAATTTTTAGCTAAATTAAATTTTTCTCAAAGAGAGTGTAAGCACAAGGCAAGACTAACTGGTTAATTCAAAAAATTTGAATTGGTATAAAGGAAACCTTCTAAAGCTCGAATTGAAGCCAAAAATAGGCAATCTTTTTCAAATAAAATTCTTGAATTACCTACGGGTAGTTTTACAAATTTGATTTAAAATTTCTTGGTATTCTTTGGCTTATGTAGCTATGCTATTGTGTCGAACCTAAATTAAAAACTGACTTTACGCACTATAAGTAGTAACCTAAAATTAAAATCTAATCTAATATCAAGGGGTATAGGTGTAGAGGTGTGAAGGGGTAGAGATAATAAGTCGATAATATTATATTACTTTCTATACACCTCTTCCCCCTATACCCCTATAGTCCTTTGAAAGTTATTTGTATTTAACTTTTATCACCTAGGCATAATTAGTGCGTAAGGTCAGTTAAAAAGTAAATGCTTTTTTAATAAATTCGCTTACTTTATTCTTAAATTTTGTTTTAGTAGAAACTGATGTTGAATTTCTTTTCTTTTTTTCAAACTCTAGCACAAGTACCCACTCATCTAAAGATGGAGGTAGTGGAAGAGTTATTTCACCACTATTACTACTTTTTATAGGCTCTATATTAATTTTTTGTTCAAAAGATGGATTCCAAAAATAAGCATTATATAAAGCGTTAGCATTTAGTTTAGTAATTTTATATTCTATATTATGCCATGGTGGTATCTGCTCATAAATATAGATAATTCGTAAGTTTTTATTAAATCCTGCCATACTTATATTATAAATTGGTTTTGGTATTGGTTTAATATCGCTACTTTTTGGCTCTAAGTTCCACCATTCAAACTCTTCTAAAAATTTTTTTGCTCTTGATATATCTTTTGCACCTTGAAAATATAGAGCTTTTTTTAAAGGTGTATTACCCCAAGATGCTCCACTAGGTGATGCTCCAAATGGATTATCTTCTTTATTTACTTGCCAAATACCATTTGCTCCATATCCAAAGCCTTTAGAGCCATTTAAAAAGCTACTCCAAAAAGATACTCTTTGCATAGAGCTTTCGTTACCTCTTAATATTCCTTCGTAATTTATCTCATCCATTATTGTTGGAATATTTAAATTTATACTTCTTTCTAAAAGTTCTATACCTTTTTGAATACTTGAGAAACTATTATGACTAGCTTGAAGTAAGTTTATATCTAATAAATTAGAGTCTAATTCATTAACCGATGCCTCAATAGGGTGAGTTGTAATTAATCTTCCAAAACTCTCTATCTCTCTTATATATTTCGCTAATTCACTCCAACCACTTTTTAACTCTTTTTGCTCTAAATTTCTATTATTACTTAAATAATATGGCATTGTTGTCTCTCCAGCAATACACCATATCACATCTAAAGCCCCCCATCTAGCAATTAAATATCGCCAATGTTGCTTCATCTTCTCTTCGCCTAAGAAGTTTAAATAATAGCCCCAAGAGCCTACTATAGAGATAGTAAAACCGCTATTAAATAGGTAAAAAATCTTTTCATCTGCTTCATCAAAATAGTGTGGATTTATTTTGCTATAATTTTCTTCCCAAGGAAATCCAGATTTATTTGCCCCTCTTGTATCAAAACTATCCATATCTGGCATTAATCCAGCAACTAATTGTATAATATTAAATCCTTGGGATTTTCTAAAATCTGCCATCTGCTTAAAAAGTTCAAAATCTAATCTGCTACTTAGTGCCATCCACCAAGTATCACTTAACCAAAAAAATGGTTTATCTCCTTTTTGTAGATACTTTTTATTATCAGATAGTTTAAGTGGTTTAAATACTACCCCTTGAGAGATTAATAAACTATCTACAACACTATTTAATAAATTAATATTAGATTTTAGTTTAACTTCATACCTTCCAATCTCTCTTGCAATAAATCTAACACTAAATCTATTATCTCCTCTCCAAAATGTTGGAACAATATACTCTTTGCCACTTGGGGTTTTAATTAATATATCTAACTCTAAACTATTTGTAGAAACTATATCTTTTACAAAATAATCCCACTCTAATAGTTCTCCAACTTTACCCTCTATTTGCATTATCCCACCAACTTTTGTGCATACTTAAACTTTTAGCTAAAACTCTTGGCATCTTCTTATAATTTTTACCAAGTTTATAGCCTAAAATTTTGGCAAAATTTCTAACTAAAAAATTTGGAATTAAGTGATAAGCTCTATTTTTTAAACAATAGTTAAATTCAGATTTAATATACCTTAAACCCTCGCCCTCTGCCTTACCAAACTCTTTTATTAACCAAGCCTCATTTGTATGAAAAACCCCAGTATCAAAATATCTGCTAAACTCCTCTTTTATAGTATAGTTATGAGAGTGATAAACCAAAGCATCAGCACAATATGCAATAGATTTTCCAGCTAATAAAAGCCTTGCTGCAAGGTGCATATCTTCACCAAAAATTGTCCCTTCTTTAAAGTAGCCTACACTCTCTATAGCCTCTTTTCTATATGCCGAAAAGCTATCTGAAAGAAATGCTGTTTTTATGCCATACTCTTTTGCATCTTTAAAAGAGCGAATATAAGATTTATTAGTATAATTAAACTCTCTTAAGTGTCTTCCAAAAATTGTGGCATTACTATATGGTATTTGTCTTCCATATGATGCTACAACTTCACTATTTAAAGGTTGAATTAACTTCTCTAAAGAGTCATTAGTTATAGGCAAAGCATCTTGGGTTAAAAATATCAATATATCTCCATTAGCCTCTTTAGCAGCTTTTGTGCGAGTTCCCCCATGGTCAAACTCTACTTTTGGAATAGTGATTATTTTATTAGCATACTCTTTTGCAATCTCTACAGTTTTATCAATTGAACTAGAGTCTATTATTATAAGTTCAAAATTAATTGTTTGACTCTTTAAAGCATGAAAGAGCTTAGGAAGATATTTTTGGGCATTATATGTTGGTATAATAACAGATATGCCCATTTAACTCCCCCTACTAAAAAGTGATATTTTTGTAGAAGTATAACATAAATCTTATAGAGGAAGTTTAGACTTATAAGCTTCAAATCCTTTAAATGAAGTAGATAAAATGGCATTGCCACCCTCTTCTTCTAACTCAAATTGTATAAATATTGATGTAACTTGCCAATCTTCTGGATTTAATCCAAAATCTTCTCCTGATGCTTCTATTGGTGGATTATTTTTAAGCTCTCTTAAGATGGCTTTTATATTATTATAAGTTATGTTAACTCTAAAAAAGTGTCTGAAATCTCTATCGTTCTTAATCTCTTCAGGTGTTCCTTTTACCCTAACAGATAGCTCTGATTTAGGTGACTTTGTTGACCACCAAGTCCCATTATCTATTGTAGTTGCTACATGTATAAAACCTGTTGATGTATCATAGTGTAATTTAGCTCTCTCTTCTAACCATGCATCTCCAGCTGCATATACTCCAATTACATAACTTATATATTTATTTAACTTTTTATTATGTATAATAAATCCAAAGCTAATAGTACCACCCATATTTTGTTCATATCTTTTATATTCAGGTTTATTGAAACTAGCTTGAATCATTAAATTACCTGTTTTATCACTACTCCATGGTTTTGATAGATTTGAGTTTTTTATTATATATTTAAAACTACTTTGTGGTCCACCATATTCTATATATTGATTTGGAGTATCAAGTAAATTAAGTGTAGCTTTAGATGTTATTACCCCATCTTCACACTTTGTAGTAACTAAATTTGCATCTTTACTATTTAAAAGATAATTTGTTCCAAATAGTGTAGAGTTACTATTATTAGGTAATGAAAAAGATATTTTTTTAGATAATTCATCAAGTTGATTACTATTTGTATAGTTATAGATTTTATTTACATACCTAATATCCCAAAATGGCTTCTCTTTTGTTGGTGTAGAGCTTAAACTATCTATCTTTTTGTAATAGTTATGATAATCTATATCACTTGGTGTTTTATAGTATATATAAGATGCTCTCTTATTATATTTGCATTTAGATGTAACTATAACACTTTTTGGGTCACTCTCTTTTTGAAATTGAATATTATTTATTATTCTCTCTTGTTGTGAATCAAAATTAAACATTTCATCAAAAAATTCACAACCGTTTAGAAAAAATATAGCAATTGTAGGTATAATAAATTTTGAAAATCTCATTAAAATTTCCTTTATTTTTTATTAAAATATCCATAAAATGGAACTATTTTAAACATTATAGTTACATAATAATTAAAATTTGTTTAATTTTAATTAAAAATAAATCCATATTATCGAATTAAATATAAGAATTAATACTATAATTTTACTATTTATTTAGAAAAAAGGTCTATTATGTGTTAGTTTGTATTAAAATAGTGTTTTAAAGATAGAGAATAGAAGATAATGTAAAATAAATGATTTTTCAGTGAGTTTTACAATAACTTTATTTATTAACTTAAGTTCGACGGAATATTATAGCCACAGCTTTACAAGGTTAATCTTTAGCTGAATTAATTTTTTCTCAAAGAGAGTGTAAGCACAAGGTAGAACTAACTAGTTAATTTAAAAAAATTTTAATCGGCATAAGGGAAACCTTGTAAAGCCCAAAAGGAAGCCCAAAATGGGCAATCTTTTTTTAATAAAATTCTTGAATTAGCTTTGGCTAATCCTACGAATTTGATTTTAAAAATCTTATACATTATTTGACTTTTGTGGCTATGATATTCCGTCTAACTCAGGTTAGTAACTATATAATAATGAGGAGCTGTATGAAAAAATATTACTAATAGTGCTGCAAATCCTCTCATAAATTGTGTATTTAAATTCATATATTAACTCTTTTTTTAAACTTTATTTCAATAATATTGTAACTAGATTGTAATATTATGCAATTTAAATTTTAAAACTTTTTCTATGGATAGGACTTAATCCATATTTCAATATAGCCTCTTTATGGGCTTTAGTGCCATATCCTTTATGTTTTTCAAATCCATATTGAGGATATATTTTTGAATACTCTATCATCTGCTTATCTCTATAAACTTTTGCTAGAATACTTGCTGCCTTTACAGACGCTACTTTATCATCAGCTTTAACTAAAGTCTCTATACCACTTACTCCAAATGTGCTATTTCCATCAAATAAAAATTTCTCATTTTTAAAGTGATTTTTAATAGCTTCTAATGCCTCTTTTATAGCTTTGCTTAATCCAATTTCATCAATTTTGTCTGAACTTACTTCATAAATAAACCAATTGGAATTTTGTTTTATAATTTCATATAATTTTTCACGTTTTTTTTCAGTTAGTTTTTTGGAGTCTTTTAAACCATCTATTCTTTTGCTTAAAACTACACCAGCTACTACTAAAGCCCCAGCTAATGGACCTCTTCCGGCTTCATCTATGCCACAATAATTGTTATACATATCTAAATTTTCTTTAAAAAGAGATGTAGTTTTTTGTTTCATTAATTATCCATTTACCATTTGTTATTTGCTAGTTAATTAGATTATAGTATAATTTCAACATAAGAGGTAGAGATTAATCCTCTCTCCTCTTTTCTCCTTGTTTTGTTTTATTTAAGAATACAAAAAAGAGTTTTCCTCCTTGTTTACTCAAATTGTATAAGAATCCAGACCCTTAGTTAGCCCTTTAGGGCTTCCCTGAGAATTTTAAAGTTTATAATTAATAAGTTAATACTAATTTTATCTTTGCTACTTAACTCTCAATATCTTATAAGTTTTCCGTATTCTGTAATTTGTATTCCGTTATCCGTTTGCTACTTAACTCTCAATATCTTCTAAAAATGATACTGCTTTTTTTTGTCCCATTTTTAGAGCATAATCTAAAGCACTCATTCCAAAGTTATCTTTTTTAGATGGATTAGCACCTAAGTCAATTAATAGCTTCATCATATCTATATCATTAAAACTAGCTGCTAACATTAGGGGTGTTAATCCACTCTTTCTTTTACTCTCAGTTAAGCTAACTCCATGCTCTTTACAAAGAAGTAAAATATCTTTTCGTCTATATTTAATTGCAAAATCTATTGCACCTAAGCCCTCTTGATTTGTATATGTAATATCTAAGCCATTTTCAATTAGTAGCTCTATCATCTCTCTACTAGCACCATTTTGAATAAGAAAAAAGATTAATTGTATCTCATCATATTCATCTAAATCATACTCTGCACCAATAATAACTTCGCTATTTAAATCATATTTTCCACTTTTTAATAACTTTTTAACTTGAGCTATTGAATCGTGTTCAATTGCTTCTAATAACTCTTTCATTATTTGTTACCAAATGGATTTAATCCACCAAACATATTTAAGGCTTGAGTTTTTTTATTATCTTCTGCCATCTTTAAAGCATCATTAACAGCACTAATTAATAAGATTTGTAAAGAGTCTTTATCTTCTAATAAAGAGTCATCTATTGTTATATCTACAATCTCTCCAGTACCATTTGAGACAACTTCTACTAATCCACCACCACTCTTTACTCTAAATGTAGTAGCTTTACTCTTCTCTTCTAACTCTTTAGCTTTCTCTTGCATATTTTGTATCATATCTTGCATTTTACTCATATCAAATCCATCAAACATTACTCTAACCCCTCAAACTCTTCTGTGATTGTATTATCATCATCTAAAATAACAATTTTTGGCTTAAATTCATCTGCCTCTTTTTGAGACATTTGAGAGTAAGCAATAATTATAATTTTATCACCTTTATGCACTTTTCTAGCAGCTGCACCATTTAGGCAAAACTCTTTTTTACCAGCTTCGCCAGAGATTATATAAGTGCTAAACCTTTCCCCATTATTAATATTTACAATATCTACCTTTTGTCCAACCCTCATATTTGCAGCTTTTAAAATATCAGTATCTATTGTAATTGAACCAACATAATTTAAGTTTGCATCTGTAACAGTAGCACGGTGTATTTTACTATGAAGCATAGTTATTGTCATTTAAAAAACCTTCTATTATTTAATTAACATTTAAATTATAGCAAAAAAAAGTGAAAAAATGAGAGAAAAATGAGAGTTGGCTGGATTTATCCAGCCATTGTAGCAGGAGCTACAGGCTCTGCCCAAAACTCCTCTGGTATTACAAACTCTTCTACCACTTTCCCACCAATTAAATGTTCATCTATAATTCTATCAATCTTAGCTTTATCTAATCCTACATACATTGTATGCCCTGGTTCTACTAACATTACAGGACCTTGTTGGCATCTGCCTAGACAGCTTGTCTGAATTGGCTGAACTGTCCCCATAATACCTTTACTCATTAACTGTTGTGCTAAGTAACCAAAAAGCTCTTGGCTCTCTGGGTTAGCTTGGCTAACACAACTTGGTTTTGGCATACCCGGAGGTGCACTCTGTTGGCACTTAAAGATATAAAAAGCTGGTTGTGGTATTCCTTGCATCATAAAAAATCTCCTTCAAATTTTTAATTAGGAGTAATTTACTCCTGTTTATATAAGTAGATTGTATCAAGAAAAAATAAAAAGATAATTAAATATGTAGTAAATTTTAGGTAAAATCATAAAAATTATAAATAAAGGGATAAAAGTAATGAAAAAAGTTGCAATTAATGGTCTTGGAAGAATAGGTAAAATGGTGCTTTGGAACTATTTTGAAAATGAGCAAAATGATATTGAAATTGTAATGGCAAATGGTGGAAGTGGAACACCCGAAGATTTAGCATATATGTTAAAATTTGACACTGTTCATGGGCGCTTTCCAGCAGTTGTTGAGTATGATGATGAAAATTTAATAATTAATGGCAAAAAGATTAAAATTATCAACGAAAGAGACCCTCAAAAACTGCCATGGGGCGATATTGATATTGTTTTAGAGTGTACTGGTAAATTTACAAAAAGAGCAGATGCTGCTAAACATATCGAAGCTGGAGCAAAAAAAGTTTTAATCTCTGCACCTGCAAAAGGCGAAGATTTAACAGTAGTATTTGGTGTAAACGAAGATTTATACGATAACGAAAAACACCACATAGTATCTAATGCGAGTTGCACAACAAACTCTCTAGCACCAGTAATGAAGGTTTTAGAAGATAACTTTGGGGTAGAGAGTGCTCATATTACAACTACTCATGCATATACTTCAAGTCAAGTTACAATAGATAGAAAAAAACCTGGAAAGCATCGCCGTGGTCGTGCTGCTGCGCAAAATATTATCCCAACTACAACAGGTGCTGCAAAAGCAACTGTTAAGGTTATTCCATCACTAGAGGGTAAAATGACAGCAATGGCACTTCGTGTTCCAACTCCAGATGGTGCAATTACAGAAGTTGTTGCAAACCTTAAAAAAGATGTAACAGTAGAAGAGTTAAACAATACACTAAAAGAGGCGAGCGAAAATCGCTTAAAAGGTGTGTTAGAGGTAACTTACGACGAAGTTGTATCTAGCGATATCTTAGGGAATCCTCACTCTTCTATTGTAGATGCCCTATCAACTCAAGTAGTTGCTGGTAAAATGGTTAAAGTTATGGCTTGGTATGATAATGAGTTTGGATATGCAAGTCGTCTTTTTGATTTAGCAAAACTTGTTGCATCTAAAATGAATTAATGAATTACTATACAAAAAAAGATAAAAACCTTATAAAAGAGGTTTGTTCCTCTCCATCATATAAATTGGCAGAGGATGACAAAGAGTTCTTAAAAGAGTATGAAACAAGAGGTGTTAGATTAGAGTTAGATTATTTAAAAGCAGAGCTAACAATGAAAAGACACAATATTGTGCATACTATTGCAATCTTTGGAAGTGCTAGAATTTTACCTCAAGATGTTGCAAAAGCTAAATTAGATGATTTAATAAATTCTAATGCTCCAAAAGAGGATATAAAAGCTGCAACAAAAGCTTTAAATAATAGCTACTTTTATGAAGATGCAAGAGAACTTGGTAAAATTATAGGCTTAAGTGGAGAAGAACCTCAAGACAACCGTGTTATCGTAATGACTGGTGGAGGTCCAGGAATTATGGAAGCGGCAAATAGAGGGGCATATGAAGTTGGAGCAAACTCTATAGGTTTAAATATTAAATTACCTTTTGAGCAACATCCAAACCCTTATGTCACACCAGAACTTTGTATGCTATTTCACTACTTTAATATAAGAAAGTTTCACTTTTTTCAACGCTCTAAAGCTATGGTTGTATATCCAGGTGGATTTGGAACGCTAGATGAACTGTTTGAGTTATTAACACTTAAACAGACTGGTTCAATGCAGCAAATTCCAGTTGTTTTAGTTGGTAAAGATTGGTGGAAAAATCTTATAAATATAGATTTTTTACTAGAACATCAACTGATTTCTAAAAAAGATTTAAAAATTTTTACTATTGTAGATAATGCAAAAGAGGCTTGGGAACATATTTTAAATTGGCATGAAGATAATGATACACCACTATTTTAAAGGTATATAATGAAACATATATTAACACTACTTATAGTTACAACTCTTGCAAATGCAACTTGTGATATAAATGCACAAAAGTTAGTTGCTAGATATAACTCTATAAAGGCTTGTTCAAATAATAAAATTATTATGCAAAATGGACAAAGTTTTATTTATGATGATGGAAAAGTTAAAAATTTTAATCAGCTATTAAATAATCCAGATATAGAAGATATGTTTAAATTTAGATACCCCAGAGCCTTTGTTACAAGAATGGGATTAAATCAAGACCCAGGGCGAATTAGGTATGAGCCACTTTTTCGTGCTATATATGGAAATAGTGCATCTGAAGTCAGAAGAAATTTAGTAAGAGTTAAATGGATAGATGGTAAATATATTTTAGTTACCAAAAAAGAGAGAGTAGCTGATAGAATAAGAGCCATTGCCAAAGAGTTAAATGCTCTCCCTCCATCTTATAAAAAGTTTTTAACCCCAATTGGAGGTACTTTTAAGTGGCGTAAAATTGCAGGAACTTCTCGCTTAAGTGTCCACTCTTTTGGTGCAGCAATTGATATTAGAGTAAAATACTCAGCTTATTGGAGATGGAGTAAAGGCAAACCATACAAAAATCAGATACCTGCAAAAATTGTTCAAATATTTGAAAAGTATGGCTTTATTTGGGGTGGTAAGTGGTATCATTACGATACAATGCACTTTGAGTATAGACCAGAACTATTTTAGGTAGTAACCTAAAATTAGAATCGAATATAATATCAAGGAAGTATAGGTGTAGAGAGGGGTAAAGGAGTAGAGATAGTAAACCAATAATATATTGTTACTTTTTCTACACCTCTTCTCTTATATCCCTATACTCCTTTGAAAGTTGTTAGTGTTTAATTTTTATTAGTTACTTAGTTAGGAGTTTTATAATTTGAATTTTTTAAAAAGCAAAGAGATAAAAATATC
>CAYMGA010000011.1:0-3684 GCA_964389865.1 uncultured Nitratifractor sp. | reverse complement strand
TTAGTTAGGAGTTTTATAATTTGAATTTTTTAAAAAGCAAAGAGATAAAAATATCTTTGGCACTTCTACTTATTGGAGGAGCTATAATTGGTGCTTTATACTATAAAAAAGAATCTACAAAAAATAGTAAAAATATAGTTTTAGATAGCGAAGATAAAAAGATAATCTTACCAAATGAGAGAGAAAATTACACAAATATACCAGAAGTTAAGAGTTATTTAAAAGATATTCAAAAACTATTTAAAGAGGGGAAATATATACTTCCATTAGATAGTAGTGAATTAGATGAGAATGGTAAAATTGCACAAAAAGTAGCACTCTCTAATAAAAAGTTTACAAAGAGTAGTAAATCTTTAAATGGTAAACCTTTACATAGCGATATTATGAGGGTTCAACCAGTAATTTCTTCTATGCTTAGTGATAAAACTAAACAAAAGTGTCAAAATAGTAAATGTTATTTTGTAGAAAAGTATAACTTTGCTCTAAATAAGACAACACGAGCTATTGTAGATGTTAAAAAAAGAGAAGTTTTAGAAGTTAGTGAATATCCAAATATGCAACCAGATATTAGTAATCGTTTAACTAAAATTGCAAAAGCAATTGCTCTTAACTCTTCTAAAATAAAAAAAGAGTGGGGTAGAACTCCAGCACCTAGTGAGTTATCTATGGCAAATGTTAGAACAAGTCTCAAAGAGTCACCTTGTGAAGATAAAAACCATCTATGTGTTGCTCCAACATTTGCCGACCACCAAAAGCAAATGGCACTATGGGCAATTGTTGATTTAACAAAATTAAAACTTGTAGCCGCAAAGTGGGCAGGGCTTGGTAAAACTACAACACCAGCTTGTATAGATGAAAGAAGTTTACAAAATAGATATATTATGGAAAATTTTTGTCAAAAAGATAACAATTTAACAAGAGATGGTTGGAGTTTTATTTACCACTTAACAGGCTCTGATGGTTTAGAGATAAGAGATTTAAAATATAAAGGTAAAATTGTAGCTAAAAGCTTAAAAATAGTAGATTGGCATGTGGCATATAAAGGGTATGGTGCTGATAAGTTAGATACCTCTACTCCTACTATTATAGAGGGTCGTCAAGTAGAGTATGTAAAGGGAGAAAATAATGAATATACATTTGGATACAATGATGCAATGGGGTGTCCAATGTTTTCAACTTCAGTTGTTTTAGCCTTTAATGGACCACAAATAAACCCTTTAATTAAAGAGGGTAAAAAGGTAGGTTTTTTTATAGTGCAAGATTTTAGAAATCCAAAATGGCCAATGGCTTGTAACTATCGTTATCAAAATCGCTTTGAATTTTATAAAGATGGCTCTTTTAGAGTTGTAGCTATAAATTTAGGAAGAGGATGCTCTAATGATGCAATCTATCGCCCTGTTATGAGATTAGATATTGACTCTTCTAGTGGTATGCAACAGTTTGCTAACTACCAAAATAACAGCTGGAATATTTGGAACAAAGAGGGAATTTATAAATCAACATCTACTGAAGCTCTATATAAAGGTAAATATCTATATAAAATTAGTGATGCAAAAGATATTAAAGAAGGCTACTACATAGAACCAAATAGAGGACAATTTAATGACAATAGCCGAGGTGACCACGAAAAGGTATTTATTACTAAATTTAAACCAAATGAAGGTGACCAAGATTTATTAACACTTGGTTCTTGCTGTAAATTACAAGAAGATGGAGTAGAACAGTATGTAAATGGTGAAGATATTACTAATAGCAATATAGTCCTTTGGTATGTTCCAAAAATTAAAAACGATGATAGAGTAGGAGAGGAATACTGCTGGGCAGATAGTGGAATAGACGAAAATGGAAACCCAAAAGCAAAAGTCTGGCCTTGCATTGTAGGACCAAAATTTGTCCCATTTGATAATGAGTGATATTTTGTTGAATTCAAATTCAGGTTATTAAATTAAGCTTAATTCATTTATATTATGGAAGAAAAGTGATTTCTGTAATTTTCAGTTTTAGTATTTATTCAAACTCCCTCTTTATTTAAAATTACTAAAATAGTTTTAAAAATGGTTTTTATCTCTAACCATAATGACCAATTTTTAATATAATATAAATCATACATAAGTTTCTCTTTTGCATCTTCTTCGCTTGTTCCATATGAATATTTTACTTGTGCCCAACCTGTTATACCAGGTTTTACAATATGTCTTGCACTATAGTATGGTATATTTTTCTCATACTTTTTGACTAATCGATTCCATTCTGCTCTAGGTCCAATAAAGTGCATATCACCTTTTATTACATTAAATACTTGTGGCAATTCATCTATTCTCATGCGACGCATAATCATACCCCAAGGAAAAATTCTTGGGTCATTCTCTTGAGTATATTCGTTAAAGTAATCAATATCTGTTCTCATACTTCTAAACTTTAAGCATTCAAACTCTCTATTGTCTTTACCAACTCTAATTTGTTTAAAAAATATTGGTCCATCAGGAGACTCTTTTTTTATTCTCCATGAAGAATATATCATTATAGGAAAAGTTAAAAATAGTAAAATAAAAGATAGAATATAATCTATAAATCTTTTTTGTATATATTCAAATTTATTATATGTTTTAATAGTAGATAAAAAATCTAAATTATTCATTCGTGGCGATATAAAATACTTATTAAAGGCTATTTCAAAAAGCTCTTTTATTGTTATATAATTTATCTTACAATTTATTAAATATTTTATTAACTCATCTGGAATTGTATTCATTGTATTTAATACAATATAATTTACTTCTCTTCTATTTTTAATAGATTTGATATTATCAATAACTTCTTTAGGATTTTGATTACTATATGCTACAAAATCTATATACCCAAACTTTTTATTTAAAAACTTTTTCTCTTTATTAGAAAAATTATATAACTCACCTAAAATTATCATTATGAGCCTTTAATTAGCTAAATTTATTAATCAATTGTATCAAAAAAATATTAAATTGCATATTAACATTTATTTAATATAAAAAATAAATTTAATAAAAATAGAATTAAAATATACAAAATAGTCATATTTTTTTTATTTTTTATTACATTTTTATTATTATAAATAATATATAAGTATAGATATGTTATTATAATAAAAATTATAGTAAAAAGGTGGTAAGATGTTTACTTATATATTAATCTATATGTTGGCGGTTGTATTATTATTGTTTATTATTAAAAAACTTAATAAAAATATTCTAAGAATAGAAAAAGATAATGATAAATTAGTATATTTACTATCAAATGATGAGTATTTAATTACCAAAATTGACAATAATAAAGATTTATATACTCAAATAAAAGAGACTCTAAAAAATAGAAAATTTGAGTTAAAAAATTTAGTAGATTATATAAATGTAACTTTTGAAAAAGATAATAAAATAAATAATGAGCTTTTAAAGGTTTTAAAAAGTTAATTATAATCTTTTATTTTGATAATGTACCCATAACTGTGTAAATCCAACTATTATTCATAAATCACTTTGTATATTTTTCCATAACTTCACTGAAAAATATACAAAGTTTAGGATAAATTTCACTCCAATTTCTTATATTGTTTCTATTCCATTTTTCTTATTAGATACATAACCTTAAAAACTTGAGTTCGACAGAATATCATAGCCACAGAAGCCAAAGAATGCAAAGAAATTTTAA
>CAYMGA010000010.1:0-15353 GCA_964389865.1 uncultured Nitratifractor sp. | reverse complement strand
TTTATATAAAAGGTTTGCCTAAAAGTATTAAAAAGAGAACAATTATAGAAGATGCTAAGCCATTTAGATCTATGCTTTTTGTTCCTGGTCATATAACTTTATATTTAGGTAGATATAAAAATGAACCTGTTATAATGCATACATATTGGGGTGTTAGACTTAAAAATTGGAGTAAATATCCTTTATGTAGAACAATAGTTACTACAACAGAACCTGGAAAAGAGTTGAAAAATATTAGAGAGAAGAGTAAATTGATAAATACTCTAAAGTATATAATTAATTTTTAAAAGAGGTTTTTTATGAAGTTAATAGATATTTATAATAAATTAGATGAAATTTCACCATTTGAAACGCAAGAGAGTTGGGATAATAGTGGATTAATTTTAGGAGATTTTAATAGTGATATTAAAGAGATTATTTTAGCTTTAGATATTGATGAAGATTTAATAGAAAGTGCAAAAAATGGTTCACTATTTATAGTTCATCATCCTTTAATTTTTGGAAAGTTGAGTGTATTAGATTTAACTAAATATCCATCTAATCTATTAGCTAAAATGATTAAAAAAGATATTTCTCTTATTGCTATGCATACAAATTTTGATAAATCTCATTTAAATAGATATGTTTTTAGTGAAGTTTTAGGATTTAGAGTAGAATCTTGCAAAGAGTATATTTGCTCTACTAAACTTGAGTTAAAGTTTGACGATTTATTAAGATTATTAAAGGATAAATTATCATTAAATAGTTTTAGAGTTGTAAACAAAAAAGAGTATATCTCTTCTATATCTTTAACAACAGGTGCAGGTGTATCTTTATTAGATTTAGTAGATAGTGACTGTTTTTTAACAGGAGATATAAAATATCATGATGCAATGAAAGCATTGAGTGAAGATAAAATGTTAATAGATATTGGACACTTTGAAAGTGAACAGTTTTTTACTGATGCAATAGCTCCTTTATTAAACTCTATGCCAATTTCGGTTATAATTGCAAAATCTAAAAATCCATTTGAAATTTTTAACCTATAAATAAAGGATAGAGTTTGAACATATACACACAAGATTTAGTTAAGTTATCTAAGATAGATAAAGAGTTACAAAGTTATGACCCAGAGATAGAGAAGATAGATAACAAAGTAAAAGTTGCAGAAGAGAAAGTAAAGAGTCTTCAAAGTAAAGTAGATTCTGTTTTAGAGCAAATAGAGTCTAACAAGATACAAATTGCTAGTTTTGAGACTCAAATTAAAGAGGTTAAAAAGTCTTTAGAAAATGCTAAGAAAAAAGTAGCTATGGCAAAAAATGAAAAAGAGATAAGTGCTGCATCTACAGAGGAGCATATTGCTAAAGATACACTTCAATATAATAATGAGCAAATTGATAGATTAAATAAGATAAATGAAGTTAAAGAAGAGGAGCTTAAAAGTTTAAGTGACTCTTTAGATATAGCAAAAAAAGAGTTAGAAGAGATAAGAAGCGAAGTAGAGAGCGATTATAAAGCTATAGAAGAGAGCAAAACTGCTTTATATAAGAAAAGAGATGAACAAATTCGTTCTATGGATCAAAAGATTTTAGCATTTTATGAAAAGATTAAAAATTGGGCTGGTAATACGGCAGTTGTTAAAGTTGAAAAACAAGCTTGTTATGGTTGCTATATGAAGATTAATGATAAAACTTATAGTGATTTAATTTTAGGAGAAGAGATAGTTACTTGTCCACATTGTGGAAGAGTTTTATATTTAGAAGTAGATAATGAGAGTGTAGAGGCTTAATTTAGAAGTGTTCTATTACATTTACTTATTAGTAGCAACATTAATTTATGTTGTTGCACTCCCTTTTTTATTACTACTTTTATTTAAAAAAAAGTATAAAGAGTCTATTCCTGCAAGATTTTTTCTTTATAAAAACAAGCCTTTAGTTGGTAATGGAATCCATTTTCATATTTGTAGTTATGGAGAGGCTAAATCTATAAAAGCTATTGTGGATAGATTAGATATAAAAAAGCTTAGATTTACATCTATTACAAATACTGGATATAGTGTTATTAATGAGTATTCTCAAGATAATAGTAGATATTTACCTTTTGAGATATTTTTACCATTTTGGATAAAGCAACAAAAGGTATTAGTAGTTGTAGAGGCTGAGCTTTGGTATATGCTTTTTAAGAGTTATAAATTAAAGTCAACTAAAACTTTTTTAATAAATGCTAGAATTAGTGAGAACTCTTTTCCAAAATATATGCGTTTTAAATGGATATATAAACATATTTTTAATAATATAGATAGTGTATATGCTCAAACCTATGAAGATGCAAGGCGACTTAAATATCTGGGTGCACATAATATTAAAGTTGCTGGTAATATAAAGTTTTGTAATATAAATAAGCCAAATAAGCAGTTTCCTAAAAATTATAAGTTGATAATTACAGCAGGAAGCACACATGAAGGTGAAGAAGAGTTAATATTTAATGCATTTAAAAAACTACAAAAAATAGAGAATAGTCAATTAATTGTTGTTCCAAGACATCCTGATAGGTTTGATAAGGTAGCAGTATATTTAGAGAAAGAGGCGCTAAAATCTAAATTAACATTTAGTAGATATTCTCAAGATAGAAGCTTTATGAGCGATATTGTTTTAATGGATGTAATGGGTGAATTAATAAACTCTTATGCAATTAGTGATATTGTAATTTTGGGTGGAGCATTTGCAAATGTAGGTGGTCATAATGCTATAGAAGCTGCTTTATTTAATTGTAAAATTATTACAGGTAAAAATTATTATAATCAAAAAGAGTTGTTTAGATTAGTGGATGGATTAACAATTATAGATGATTATGAGTTAGATGCTACTTTATTAGATTATGCACGATTACCCAAAAGCCATATAAATACAAAATGCTCTTTAGATGAATTAGTAAAGGAGATAAAGAGTGTTTTATAGTATAGAAGATAATTTAATAACTTTGAGAATAAAAGTTCAACCAAATGCTAGTAGAAGTGAAATATCTGGTTTGTATGGCGATGATGCTGTAAAAATAAGAGTTGCAGCACCAGCAGTTGAAGGTGCTGCTAATAAAGAGTTAATAAAATTTTTATCTAAAAAGTTTAAAGTTTCAAAAAGTAGTATAGAGTTAATTAGTGGACAAAGTAGCAAGATAAAGTTAGTAAGATTAGCTTTAAGTGAGCAGTTAAAAAAGATAATAGAGGATTTAGAGAGTGGAAGATAAAGCATATAAACTATTAGCTAAACAGCTTAATATATCTGGTAAAAGAGCTAAAGAGTTAATAGATAGAGGTCTTGTATATGTTGGTGATAGAAAGTTAAAAATTGCAAGAGCTATTATGAGTGAAGAGACAAAATTTCGTGTAGAGATGCCAAGTAAAATTAAGACTATATATGAAGATAGTGATATTTTAGTAGTCAATAAACCAGCATTTTTAGATAGTTATGATGTAGAGGCTAGTTTTAGTGGTGTTAAATTAATACATAGGTTAGATAGGGAAACTAGTGGGGTTTTGCTCTTAGCAAAGAGTGATGAATTTTTAAAAAAGGCAATAGAAGCTTTTAGAAATAGGTTAGTTAAAAAGTTTTATACTGCATGGGTAGAGGGTGTAGTTTATGAAGAGATTGTAATAGATGCACCTATTCATACAATTAAGGCTTCTAAATCTATATCTAAAATAGATAAAAGGTTAGGAAAAGAGGCAATTACAATATTAAAACCAAATGAAATTCAAGGTAAAAAGAGTAAAGTAGATTTAGAGATAAAAACAGGTAGAACACATCAAATTAGAGTACATCTATCATCCATTGGGCATCCAGTTGTAGGAGATGAACAGTATGGAAGTCCTACTAAATCTAAGAGAATTTTACTACATGCTAGTGCTATAGAGATTTTTGGTAAAAGATATGAAGCCAAAGAGCCTAACGATATTGTAAGATATAAATGATAAAATTATAAAAATATTTTTGAGGGGTAAAGATGTTTGATACTCTAACAGAGAGTTTTAAAAGTGCAATTGGAAAGATTAGATTTCATGATGATGAAAGAGCACTAAAAAAGGCTTTAACAGAACTTAAAAAATCACTTTTAAAGAGTGATGTTCATCATAAAGTTGTTAAAGAGTTAATTTCAAATGTAGAAAAAGATGTAAAAGCAGTAGGTGTTGGAAAAGATGCATTTTTAAATTCTATTAGTAAGAGATTATTAGAGATTTTAACTGCGAAAGGTAATCAAGGCTTTGTTTTTGCACCAAAGCCACCAACAGTTGTTTTAATGACAGGTTTGCAAGGTAGTGGTAAAACAACTACAACTGGTAAATTGGCTTTAATGTTAAAAGAGCAAAAGAAGAAGAAAGTGTTAATTGCAGCTGCTGATTTACAAAGATTAGCAGCTGTTGAGCAACTTCGTCAAATTACAGAGCAAATTGGTGTAGATTTAGTTGCAGATGAGAGTGCAAAGCCAGAGACAATAGTAAAAGAGGCTTTAAAAAAAGCTAAAGATGGACTTTATGATGTTTTATTAATAGATACTGCAGGGCGTTTAGCAATTGATGATGAACTTATGGAAGAGCTATCTCGAGTAAAAGAGATAGCAAACCCAGATGAGATATTTTATGTTGCAGATGCAATGACAGGCGTTGATGCAGTAAGAACTGCAAATACTTTTAAAGAAAAAATTGGTATTACTGGTGTAGTTTTGAGTAAATTTGATGCTGATAGTAAAGGTGGGGTAGCATTAGGAGTTGCTCATCAAGTTGGCGTTCCACTAAGATTTATTGGTAGTGGCGAAAAGATGCCTGATTTAGAAACTTTTATTCCAGATAGGATAGTAAGTCGTTTAATGGGAGCAGGGGATTTAGAGTCTTTAATCGAAAAGACATCAGCTGCGATAGATGAAAAGAGTGCTAAAAAGTTAACTAAAAAAATCAAAAAGGGTCAATTTAATTTTAATGATTTTTTAGAACAGATGGAACAGATGAAAAAACTTGGTTCTATGAAATCATTAATTAGTATGATACCTGGTATGAGTGGCATGGCAAAACAGATTGGAGAGTTAGATTTAGAAAACTCTAAAGAGGTTAAACAAATTAAAGCAATGATAAGTTCTATGACACCAAAAGAGAGAGAAAATCCAGATTTACTTAATAATACTAGAAAGCGTCGTATTGCACAAGGAGCTGGACTTGACCAGATGCAAGTAAATAGAGTTTTAAAGCAATTTAAAAATGCTGCAAAAATGGCTAAGAGAATGTCTGGAAAAGGTGGAATGAAGCAAATGCAAGATATGATGAAACAGATGCAAGGTGGAGGTGGTGTTCCTCCTGGATTACTAAAATAGAGATAAAATATAAATATTAAGCTATTTGTATCTTAGCTTAATAAATATTTTAATATAATTATGGTAATATTCGCCACCAAAAAGTGGTAATGCACTAAAAAAAATTAAGGATTAGTCAAAATGACAGTAATTAGATTAACAAGAATGGGTAGAAAAAAGAAACCATTTTACAGAATTGTTGTAACAGATAGTAGAAAAAGAAGAGATGGTGGTTGGATTGAGTCAATTGGTTACTACAACCCAGTTGTAGAGAATAAAGTATTAAAAGTTGACGAAGAGAGACTTAATTATTGGATTAGTGTTGGTGCTCAAATGAGTGATAGAGTTAAAAAAATTACAGGTAAATAGTCTTATGGTTCAAGATTTCATCTTAGGGTATGTAAAGTTAATTGCAAAGCATCCAGATGTTATTACAATTGAGACAAAAGAGATAGATGAAAACTTGAGCGAACTTCTTTTATATGTTCACCAAGAGGATATTGGTAAGATAATAGGAAAAGAGGGTAGAATGATTAGCTCTATTAAGACCATTATCTCTGGCTGTAAGCCAAAGGGTGGACCTAGCTACAAGGTTAGTGTAAAAGCTATTGAAAATGCCTAAAAAAGAGAGAAACTTTTTAGTTGCACAGTTTGGTAAAACTGTTGGCTTAAAGGGTGAACTTAAATTAAATCTACATACAGACTTTCCAGAGCAATTTAAGGTTGGTAGAGTATTGAGTACTCAACGAGGTGATTTAGAAATTGAAAGATATAATAGTAAAAGAGGATTAATTAAAATTGTAGGATATGATAATCCTGAAGATGCTAGAGAGTTAACAAATGTAAAGATATACTCTAGTGAAGATGAGACAAGAGAGTATTGTGAGTTAAAATCTGGAGAATATTTTTGGTTTGACTTAATAGATTCTAATATAATAGAAGAGAGTTTAGTTTTAGGTAAAATTAAAGATATTCAAAGATTACCACAAGGTGACTATTTTTTAATAGATACATCTATCCAATTGATAGAAGAGGGTTTTGCAAAAAGTTTTTTATTACCATATTTACCTAATTTTATAGATAAAGTGGATATAGATAATAAAAAAGTTTTTGTAATTGGTGCTAAAGATATTTTAGAAGCTAGTTAATATGCGATTTAACTTTGTAACGCTTTTTCCTACTTTAATAGAAGGGTATTTTAGTGATTCTATATTAAAAAGAGCTATAGATTCTAATTTATTAGATATTAAATTTTATAACCCTAGAGATTACTCTACTAATAGACATAAAAAAGTTGATGATGCACTAATAGGTGGTGGAGCTGGTATGTTAATGTCTATGCAACCAATAGCTGATTGTTTAGATAGTTTAAGAAAAGAAGATAAAAATACAAAAATAATTTTTTTAACTCCTGTTGCAAAAAAATTTACACAAAAAGATGCTGTTCGTTTGTCTAATGAAGAGTCTATTACTTTTGTTAGTGGAAGATATGAAGGTTTTGATGAAAGAGCTATAGAGATTTATGCAGATGAAATATTTAGTATAGGAGATTTTATATTAACTGGAGGTGAACTTGCTTCGTTAGTTATGTGTGATTCTATAAGTAGAAATATTCCAAAAGTATTAGGTAATAGTAACTCTTTAGAGCAAGAGAGCTTTGAAAATGAGCTTTTAGAGGCACCATCTTTTACAAAACCAAATTTTTATAAAGAAAATAGTGTAATTTCAGACTTTTTAAAGGGTAATCATAGTAAAATCGCGTCCATTAAAAGTCGATTATCTTTGTTTAAAACAAAGTATTTTAGACCAGACATCTATAGTAAGGTAAAGGCAAATTATGAGAAATAAGTATATTGAGAATTTCGAGGCAGCACAAGTTGCATCTAAAAATGTTCCAGATTTTAGAGCAGGTGATACAGTAAGAGTAGCAGTTAGAATTAAAGAGGGTGATAAAGAGAGAGTACAAAATTATGAAGGTGTATGCATAGCTATTCGTGGTGAAGGTACTGGTAAAACATTTAATGTTAGAAAAATTGGTGCAAATAATATTGGTGTAGAGAGAATTTTCCCACTTTACTCTGATAGTATCGAAAGTATAGAAGTTATTAGAAGAGGTAGAGTAAGAAGAGCTAAACTATTCTATCTAAGAGATTTAAGAGGAAAAGCAGCAAGAATTAAAGAGTTAAGAAGAAAATAGTCTTTTTTTCTTCTATGTTTTATAGAATTAGAAATTTTTTGCTATAATATGCCAAAAAGGCATAACTTTCAATGCTAAATAAATTACTTACAAAACTTATAAAGTTATTACAATCTATTTTTATTTTTATCTATATTGTTTTTGAAGATATAATTTGGGAACAGTTTGCTCAACCTATCTTTAGATATTTAAAACATTTAAGAGTATTTTTAAGATTAGAGATTATACTCAGAAGCAGTAATAGATATATTGTTTTATTTCTGTTTCTTCTTCCATTTATAGTTGGTGAATTATTAGGTATATTATCTGCTGTAATAGCGTTAAAAGGTTTATTTATTTTAGCTGTAATATTATATATTCTAAAACTATTAGTAGTAGCATTTGCTTTTTGGTTATTTAACACTCAAAAAGAGAAGTTGCTATCATTTAAAATTATAAATTTAAGTTATGAAAAAATAGTTCAATTTACTATGTGGATGAAAACAACAGAGATATTTATTTATTTAAAAAATCAAATTTTAATAATCAAAAAAGCTATTAAAGATAAAATTGTTATAGTTAAAAATTGGTTTAATCAGTAGATATAAATTTTACACATTATTTGGCTTCTATGGCTATGATATTCCTTCAAACTCAGGTTTATAAAATTTACATTATATATAAAAGTCTATTTTTGGTATAATTATTTATAATTTTAGATTTGGAGTTAATATGGATGTTTTAGTTGTTGGTAGTGGGGGTAGAGAGTACTCTATTGGGTATGCATTAAAAAAAGATAAAAATGTAGATAAGATATATTTTGCACCAGGTAATGGGGCTACTGATGAGCTTGGTGAAAATATTAATATTAAAGATTATCAAGAGTTAGCTAATTTTGCTAAAGAAAATAGTGTTGATTTAACTATTGTTGGTCCAGAAGACCCCCTTGTTGGTGGTATAGTAGATGTTTTTAAAGAGAATGGTTTGACAATTTTTGGACCTAGCAAGGCTGCTTCTCAGCTTGAAGGCTCTAAAGTATTTATGAAAAATGCACTTAAAAAGTATGGTGTTCCAACAGCTAAGTATATTGAGAGTAGTAGTTTAGATGAAGTTAAAGAGTTTATAGAAAAGTTAGATGCTCCAATTGTAGTTAAAGCTGATGGACTTTGTGCTGGAAAAGGTGTTATTATTGCTCAAAGTAAGCAAGAGGCAATTGATGCTGCTAGTGATATGTTAAGTGGTAAAAGTTTTGGAGATGCTGGTAAAAAGGTAATTATAGAAGAGTTTTTAGATGGTTATGAATTATCTGTTTTTGCTGTTTGTGATGGTAAAGATTATGTAGTTTTACCAGCTGCACAAGACCATAAAAGATTATTAGATGGTGATGAAGGTCCAAATACTGGGGGAATGGGGGCTTATGCACCAACACCTTTAATTAATGATGAACTTTATAGTAAAATTGAAGATAGAATTATTAAACCAACTCTAAAAGGCTTAGATGAGGATGGAATGCCATTTACTGGTGTATTATTTATTGGTATTATGGTTGTAAATTCAGAACCAATAGTATTAGAGTATAATGTTAGGTTTGGGGATCCTGAATGTGAAGAGTTAATGGCTTTAATTGAGTCACCTGTTTCTGATTTATTTATGAAAGCTGCTACTGGAGATTTAAAAAATTTAGATATTAAATTTAGTGATAAATATGCTGTTGGTGTAGTAGTAGCAAGTGCTAACTATCCATATAAAAGTAGTACACCAGCAGAGATTATTGTAGATGAGATTCATCATGAAGATTTAGCTAACAACTCTTATATTGCTTATGCCGGAGTAAGTCGTGACGAAGATGGCACACTACTTGCAACTGGAGGTAGGGTGCTTGTTTGTGTTGGATTAGGTGATAGTATAAGAGAGGCAAGAGATAGAGCTTATATGTTGGTTGGACAAGTTCATTTTATTGGTAAAAAGTGTAGAATGGATATAGCTTATCAAGCTTTAAAAAATTAGAGGTTAAAATGCAAAAATATCAATACGCAACTATTACAAAAAGAGCAGTTTCATTTACAATAGATGATATTTTAGTATCTTTTTTGTTTATAGCTATATTTTATGATAAAATTGCTATACTAACTACACAAGAAGCTATGATTACTTTTGTAGTTGAAAATAGTTGGGTATTGCTTTTATTAAAAGTTATATATCACTCTTTTTTTATAGCATATAGTGGTGCTACTGTTGGTAAATATGTAGTTAAAATTAAAGCTATAGATGAAGATACAGGAGATAAATTGAGTTGGAGCAAATCAGTATTAAGAGCTTTAGTTAGAACTATTGGTGAAAGCTTTTTATATTTTACCTTTATTTTTGCTCTATTTGATAAAAAAAATCAAACGCTACATGATAAAGTAGTGAAATGTGTGGTGGTAAATGTATAGTATTAACAATCTTAAAAATAAAGTTTTATTATCGGTTTTAGCATCTATAACACTTTTAGGTGCTCAAGAGTTAAAAAATGTTGAAGTTTACTCTACTGAAGTTGTGCAAGATAATAACATCTTCCATATCAATAATGGTATAGTTGTTGAGTATAATGGGGATATTATTATAGGAAATAGTGCTATCTATAATAAAGATGAAAATAGATTAACACTAACTGAAGGTGCAACACTTTTTAGTAAGAGTGGGAAAAGAGTTAATGCTAAAGAGTTTGTTATAAATTTAGATAATGACAATATTGATTTTAAGAATTATTTCCAAATTGGTAAAGATGATATTTGGATTAGTAGTGTTAAAGCTAAAAAAGTAGAAAATATTGTTAATTTTAAAAATGCTTTGGTATCTAGTTGTAGTGTTGATAATCCAGATTGGATGATTGGCTTTGATAAAGCAGTTTATGATACAAAAACAAAAGAGTTAAGATTAAGTGATGCAAAAGTATATATTAAAGATATACCAATATTTTATTTTCCTTATCTATATTTACCATTATCTAAAGAGAGAAGAAGTGGTTTTTTGAAACCTAAAATCGCCAATATGAGTGATGAAGGGGTTTTGATTGGTCAGCCATACTTTTGGGCAATAAATAGAAGTCAAGATTTAGAAATTATTCCTCAAATAAGAACTAAGAGAGGGTATGGTGTATATGCTACATATAGATTTTATCATGATAAAGATGCATATGGTGTAATTAAAGCAGGTTATTTTAAAGATAAGAAAAAATATACAAATAAGTATAACATTAGATATAATAAGCATTATGGAGTAGAAGCTTATTATAAAAACAATACATTAATTGACTCTTTAAGTAAAAATGGATATCAAAATGCTTTATATATAAATGCTGCTAAAATTACAGATAGGGATTATCTTAGATTACAAGTAAAAAATGGTATAGGACATTTAAGTAATGGTAATTTTTTAGAGTCTAGGTTAAATTATTTTATTAAAAATAACTACATTTATGGTGGTATAAACTTAAGATATTTTAAATATTTAAATGGTGATAGTAACAAAGAGACTTTACATGTATTACCTAATCTCCATTTACATTTGCCATATAATAATTTAATTTATAATAATTTATCTTATAGTGCTGATTTGGAGGTAACAAATTATACAAGAGAGCTTGGCAATAAAGCTTTAAAAGTTAAATTTGACCTTCCATTAGAATTACACTATTCACTCTTTAATAATTATTTAAGTTTAAATATAAGCGAAGAGATTGAAGCTACTACATATGATTTTTATAATGTTCCAATTGAACAAAAAAAGTATAGTTCAATTGTAGCAAATCATAAAATAGATTTAACTAGTGAAGTCTCTAAAGTGTATGATAGTGGTATTCATACTGCACTATTTAGTTTAATATATACGAAAAGTTCTATTTTAAGTGAGAAATGGATGAAGTTTAAATCTATTCCTCAAATACTTAAAACCGATTTTATTGATGATATTCCGTTTGATTCTAAATTAACATTTAGAACACATCAATTTTGGGAGAGTTTGAATAGTGATTTAAATATAGATTACATATTAGATGCCCACTACTATATTAAAGAGGGTAAATTAAGAGATATAAAACAAGAGATAAATATAGATTATAAAAAGTGGAGTCTATATTCATCATTTGGTTACTCTTTTCTTTATAAAAAGACAACAGGTATATATAATAAATTAACTTATAAAGATAGTGACTATAGTGCTTCATTAGGCTTTTACTGGAGAAAAGATTTTAAAAGTTTAGAGACAATATCTAAAGAGTTGACTTTTGCTGGAACTTATAATTATAGTGATAAGTTAGATTTTAGAGCTAGTGCATCATATGATTTAAAAAATAAAAATTTAAAAAATTGGGAACTTGGAACATATTTGGATAAAAAGTGTTGGAGTATAGATTTCTCTTTTGGAGAGAATATAAAGCCTATTGTTAACTCTTTAGGGAAAAGAGACTCTATTAGTAATAAATACTTTAAGGTTGAATTGACAATTTTACCATTTGGATTATCTTATGCAGGAGGCTCTTGATATAAAAGAGGCTCTTGATACTTTAGATTTACCACCATTTATCACAAAAAATGATATAAAAAAAAGATATCGAGAGTTAGCAAAAAAATATCACCCCGATATATCTAATGATTTTGAAAAAATGGAAAAGATAAATAGTGCATATAAAACTTTAATAACTTATATTGATAATTTTCGCTACTCTTTTGATGAAGATGAATTATCTAAGCAATTACCTAATTTAAATCATAATAGTAAATTTAGATTATAATCTATAATAGATAAATTATTAGATAAAATTACATAAAAATTATTTATTTAGATATAAGGATATTAATGAGTAGTATAGTAAATATTGAGTGTAACAATTTAATTGAGAGTTACGAATTTGGAAAAGTAGCAAGACAAGCAGATGGAGCAGTTTTGTATAGACAAGGAAAAGCTGTTTTATTAGCTACAGTAACAATTGATAAAGAGAGTAGTAGTGAAGATTTTTTACCTCTTACTGTTCAATATATAGAAAAATCTTATGCCGCAGCTAAAATACCAGGTGGATTTATAAAAAGAGAATCAAAACCGAGTGATTTTGAAACTTTAACTTCTAGAATTGTTGATCGTGCTATTAGACCACTATTTCCTAAAAATTTTTCTAATGGAGTTGTAATTAATATTACAGTTTTAAGTAGCGATAGTAGTGTAGATTTACAAATTGCAGCTCTACATGCTGCTAATGCTGCAGTTATTGTATCCTCTTTACCTATAGATAAATCAATAGCAGCTCTTAGAATAGGTAAAATAGATAATAAAATAGTCTATAATCCACCTTTAGATATTCAAAATTTATCTACATTAGATTTATTAGTAGTTGGTAGTAAAAAAGATATAGCAATGATTGAAATGAGGGCTTTGGCTTCTAATGATGGTGAACATAAGATAAATGAAATAAAAGAAGATGAATTTTTATCTATATTAGAAGAGGCTATTACAAAAATAGATGACGCATCTTTTAACTATTTAGATAATTTTGTTAAATTTAAGTCTAATAATATTTTAAATATAGAGTATAAAGAGTGTGATGATAATTTAGTTGAGTTTATATCTAATAAATATAGTGATAAATTAGATATTGCACTAGAAAATATTGCAAAAAGTGAAAGGTCTGATGCATTAAGTGAGCTTTTAGAAGATATAAAAGATATTGTTGCAAGTGATGATACTTTAGAATACTCTCCAGAAGAGGTTGTAGATGCTTTTGCTCTTAGTGTAAAAAATAGAGTTAGAGAAATGTTATTAAATGGTAAAAGACTTGATAATAGAGCCTTAGATGAAGTAAGAAAAATCGATATAGAGACAAATTTACTTCCATCTGTACATGGTTCTACACTATTTACAAGAGGTCAAACTCAAGCTCTTGTTACTGCTACTTTAGGTGATAGTAAAGATGCACAAATGTATGAGCTTTTAACACAACATGGAAGTTCTAATGAGAACTTTATGGTTCACTATAACTTTCCACCATACTCTGTTGGAGAAGCTAGACCAATCGGCGCTCCTAGTAGAAGAGAGTTAGGTCATGGTAATTTAGCAAAACGAGCGTTAGAGCCAACTGTAATTTTAGAGCCAAATCAGACAATAAGATTAGTATCTGAAATTTTAGAGAGTAATGGCTCTTCTTCTATGGCAACAGTTTGTGGTGGTTCTTTATCTTTATATTGTGCCAATGTTAATGTAAAAAAGTTAACTGCTGGTATAGCAATGGGTGTTGTTGCAAAAAATAGTGAAGATTATGTAATTTTAACTGATATTATGGGAGCAGAAGACCATTACGGCGATATGGATTTTAAAGTTGCAGGTACAAAAGATGGAATAACAGCAATGCAATTAGATATTAAATTAGATGGTTTAAATCTTAATATTTTAAAAGATGCACTATCTCAAGCATCTAAAGGTTTAAGTCATATTTTAAAAATTATGGAAGAGGCAAGAGAAAATATTAAGCCTAGTGGAGCATTACCATCTTTAATTAATTTTGAAATAGATTCATCTAAAATTCCTGTTGTTATAGGGAAGGGTGGCTCAACTATAAGAGAGATTATTGAAAAATTTAATGTATCTATAGATTTAGATAGAAGTTCTGGCATAGTTAAAATCAGTGGGCAAGATTTAGATAAAATTAATAGTGCCAAAGAGTATATCGAAGAACTTTTAGAAAAAGATTCTAAACCTGTCTCTAAATATGAAATAGATAGAGTATATAGTGGTATAGTAAAAAAGGTTGTTGATTTTGGATATTTTATAGAGATGCCTGATGGTTATGATGCACTTTTGCATAACTCTAAAATACCTCAAAATTTACAAGGTTCATTAAAAGAGGGAGATAGAGTGAATGTAAAAGTTATGTCTCAGCAAAATAAAAGAGTAGAGTTAACTTTAGTTTAACTCTAACTTAGGTTATATTAGACTTCTTACATAATTTAGGTTAAACTCTTTTTTATCTAAACCCAAATTTAATAAGGTCATGTTTTGCAAATGGCATATAAGATTTTCTAGTAATAACTACTCTTGTCTCTCCTATTTTTGCCCAATTAAATAAAACTGGTATATCTTTAGGGGCTATATGAATACATCCATGAGACATCCAATTTACACTACCCATATGCAGTGCATGTCCTTGGTCTGTAAAAAATATTGCAAAATCCATATTGTTTACTCCATCTTCATCTGGATATTTATGAGACATATATCTTCGTTTTTTTCTAAGAACTGTATATATACCACTTGGTGTTTTATAATCATCTGCACCAGATGTAATAATACCTGTCCACCAAACTATACCATCTCTATCTACAGCATAAAATCTTCCATCACTTCCAGGTTCTCTAACAGATACTACAATAAACTCTTGCCCTTTTAAATTGACATTTTGTATAACTTGACCATTTTGATTTAATATTTTAAAAGTAGTTTTTCCTGTGGGTTGAAGAACATTAGCATAGATACTTTGTAAACTAAGTAAAATTAGTATAGATATTGTTTTTATAAGGGTTTTCATAAGCTTTAATCCTTTTTTTGTAATATAATAGTAAGATTGTATCAAAAAAAACTTACTGTTTATATATTTTTAACAAAATATAATGTATAATTTCATCGCTTTAGATGATAAGTAGGGATACGCAAGCCGAACGGATTTAAAGCAAAGTCTAATGGACTATAAACAAATATATTTTTAAGGATTTTATAATGAAAAAGTTTTTTGCACTTTTCTTAGCACTTGGTGCTTTTGCTTTTGCTGGTGAAGCTGGAGCTGGAGCAGATATGATTAAAGCTTACTCAGTAGTTGCTGCTGGTGTTGGTCTTG
>CAYMGA010000009.1:0-15691 GCA_964389865.1 uncultured Nitratifractor sp. | reverse complement strand
CAATCACTGGGATGATAAAGCCCACCAACAAATTGCCAAAATAGTAAAAAAATTTAAACTTATAGAGTAATTTTTTATACTCTCTCTTATAATGTTCCTATTTGTCAATTAATGTCAATGAAATAAGCTTTATTTCATTGCTGAAAGCTGAAAGCACAAAGCGCAAAGCTTTTTTCTCGAACTTTTAAGTTAAGTATCATCTGTTTCAATAAAACAAAATCGGAGGTTTTAGTCAATGCCAATGAAATAAGACAAATGTTACATTTTTTGCTTAAAGCTTAAGGCAAAAAGTACAAAGCTATTTCCTCGAACTTTTAAGGATACTATCGTTAAATATTAAATATTTACTTTGTAATGAATCAAAAAAGGGAGCTAAAACCAATGAAATAATGAAAAATTTGATTGTTTTTAGAAACGCGAACTCGTTCGCGTCGCAAAGTTTAAACGGCTTGGAATGTGCTATCTGTGAGCGAGTTTGAGGTTCTGCAAAAAAGCTTTGTGCTTTATGCTTTGTGCTTTGAGCAAAAAATATAATATTTATTTGCATTTTTTAGCTATGATATTCCATCCAACTCAGCTTAAGAGACTTATTGCAAAATAGATAACATTAAAATTAAAGCAAGAGATATAAGGAAAACTATTGCTACTGCACTTAATCCACTACTCTCTTTTTGATTAGTAGGTGCAGATACTTTTTTTACCTCATCTTTAGCTTTCTCTTCTAGCTTTTTATCCTCTTGAGGCTTACTACTCTCTTTTCCCTCTTTATTTTCACTCTTTACCTCGTTTGTCTCTTTACTCTTCTCCTCTATATTCCCTTCTTCTTTTTTCTCTTGATTTTCACTCTTATCGATTGGTTTTTCATTTATATCTTTTTCTTTATTCTCTTCCATTTTATCTCCTAAGGTGTTACTCTATAATATCTTGTCGAAAATTCACTTTTTAACATTATAGCATTTAAATGAATTGGAACAATCATTTTTTGTGTTGGAACATCATTATCTACAAATATTTTTCTCTCTAATTTTTTTAAATAAGCTTTTGCTTTATCACTCTTTATCTTCATACCATGTAATATTGTATAAGCATCTTTTTTAGATTTATCATACTTCATAACATTTGGATGTAAAAATAGAGTATTGCTTAACTCATTTTGCAATCTTGTAGTCACATAATCTACCATTACACTATTTTGCCTATTTATTTTAGCAAGTGTTAGAGTCACAATTGCAATAATTAATACAGATACAATTATCTCTATAATAGTAAAGCCCTTTTTCAATACCAATCTCCTTTACTTCTTAAAGCATTTTGGCTATCTTTTACCCACCAACTTGCTGCATCATCTACTGAGTCAAACTCTTTTCCCTCTCCAAAATATGATGGTATAAATAGAGCCTTTCCTCCTAAATCTAATATAACTTGAGATATTGACCCATTTTTATAGTGTCTAAGACGCATACATATCTTTTTATCTTTGAATCTTCCTAAATCTAATTTTACTGGGTTATCATTTTTATCTAAAATATACTCATTTACTACATTTAAAGGTATAGGTATAGATGTATTAGTAGTTTTTGCAGAGTTTGTAAGATAGTAACACTCTTTACAATTTTTTATACATATAAGCTCTCCATCTCCATTTAAACTTTTTTGTAAAAATTTTGGGAAATTAGAGATTGTTATAACCTCTTTTTGCTCTTTTATATCACTAGGAGTTGCAAAGACAAAGTAGGCAAAAAGACCTACTAAAAATATTGCAAGAAGTAGCTCTACTAAAGTAAAACCACCTCTAAAAGATTTTATTTGTTGCATTGAGAGTATCTAATATCAGCTGCATTACCTTCGCCACCCTCTTTTCTATCACTTCCAAAGCTAATTAAATCGAAACTATCGCCATTTTTAATGTATTGAATTGGTTGTCCCCAAGAGTCTTTTGGCACTCTTTTCATATATGGTTTACTTGAATATGCTGGATATTTATCGCTATCTGGGTTAGATACAAGAGCTTTTAATCCCTCTTCTGTCTCTGGAAGCATTCCGTTATCCATCTTAAACATATCTAATGCACTAGATATTGAACTCATTTGAGAACATACTAAATCTCTCTTTGCTTTATCTCCTGCACCAATAATATTTGGAACAACAAAAGCAGCTAGTAATCCTAAAATTAAAATTACAACTAATAGTTCTAATAGAGTAAAAGCTCTTTTTAACTCTTTTTTTCCATTTTTTATAACTTTCACCATTATTTTACCCTTTTTAAAGTTTTAATATACTAATATTAGTTCATATGAACTTTTTTAATGCCATTTATTAATTGATTTAGATGGTCTAAAAAAGTTTTATAATTTTACGATAAAAGAGCTTGTGAATGGATAAAATGCGACCAGCAATTACACTATTTATAACATTAGCTGTTGTTGTAGCAATGTTATCAATAGTTGCTATAACATTTGGCTATCTAAGCAAAGCTCGTCAAAAGGCAGAGGATAAGTCAGCTCTAATAGAGGCTAACTTAATTTATGCAGATGCCTCTAATGCTGTTAGTAAATTTGTAGGTAAAAAACCAAGTGTTGGAAGACTTAAAAATATTTATGATATTCCATTAACAGTAGCAGAGAGCAAAGGACCATTTAGAATGCTTGTAGCTTGTGTTCCTGCAAGGGCAGCTATTCCTATTAGTTGGCTATCTACAAAAGGTGGTGCAAAACGAGAAGCAAAGTTAAATTTAGCAACTTTAGTTTATGATGATATTGCACTAAAGTATAGATTTAGAGCTCCTGAAAAGCTAAAAGAGATGTTATCAGAAGCTATAAATAGTAAACAGACTCTAAATTTTAATGAAGCATCAAGATTAAAAAGAGCAAAAAGTTACTTTGGTTTAATAGATTTTAAAAAGGTTTTAACTAACTATTTTTTACAAGAGAGAGACGATAGAGTATTTAAACCAAATTGGAATAACTACTTTAGTTTTGGAAAAGAGTATAACCAAATAGATGGAGAGTTTTTAAGTTCTAAATTAATATCAGCTATATTTAGTATAGATGAGCAGATAGTAGAAGAGGATTTTAAAAGTGGACATCTAAAAGAGTTTTTATATAATAATGGAGCAGATATGGAACTTTTTGAAAAATCTAAACTATTTGCTAAGGGTGCAGTAGATGCCTTAAGTTGTAGTGTAAACTACTCTTTTGGTAAGGGTAGTTATGCATTTAAATTTAACTATATTAGTGGAAAGGTGGAAGGTTTTGAGTTTATTCGGTAATAATGGCACATTAATACTTTTACATAAAGGTTTAAATAGCATTAAAAAAGCTTCTAAATATGACTTAGTATTATCTCCACAATTTTATATATCAAAAAGGGAGAAGCTTCCTATAAAATATGCTTTTCAAGCAAAAAAAGTTGCTCCATCTATATTAGAAGAGTATCTACCAAGCGAGTATGGATATGAGTATATAGTTTTAAAAGATGGAGATAGTTGGCTCTTTTTTGCATATTCTCCAAAAGATGTAGAAGAGTTTTTAAAGAGTTGTTGCAATATCAATCCAAATAAAATTAATAAAATATATTTTGCAGACCAATTAAAACCTATATTAAGAAAGTTACCTATTGGAATAGATGAAAAAAATGCATTAACACTTATAGATAATAGTGCAACAATTGTACCAAGGTCTATGTTAGATAGCGATAGATATGCAAAGTTTACAAAAAAATTAAGACCCAAGCAGAGCTTTAACTTTAAACCATCTTCTAAATCAAACTCAGATAACAAAGTTAGTAAGGGAGCAGTTTTTACAATTATCTCTATTTTACTACTTAGTGTAGCATTTTTAGCTGAGGCTCTTAGTTACAAAAAAGCTATTAAAGTAGAACAAGAGAGTTTAGATAAAATATATACTAAATATCCAGAGTTAAAAGGTAAATTGATACGAGATAGCATTAAAAAGAAGTATGAAAATATAGAAAAAAAAGAGAGAGCTGTTAGAGAATTGCTAGATAAGCTTAGTCAATTAACAAGTAAAAAGAGTATTTTAGATAAAGTAGATATTCAAAATGGCAAATTTACAGCTCAATTTAGGGTAGAGCCAAAAGAGATTAAAAGGGTAGAAGCTATTGCAACAGCTGCAAATTTAAAGGTAAAACGAATAAACTCTACACTATTAGTTGAAGGGGTATTAAAATGAGTAAAAGTGGACTATATATAGTTGTAGCATTAATCTTTTTAATAGCTTCTATACTATTTAGTTTTACACAAAAAAAAGAGTATTATAAATCTTTAGAAGTGGTAAAACAAGAGAGACAAGAGTTAGAAAAAACTATTGCTCTTAAAGAGTTATGGAGTGCTAAGGGTATAAAATCTAAAATGGAGAAGATATTAAACTCTATACCTAAAGCAAAAAAAGTAAATTATAAATATAAGAGAGGAAGAGTTGAATTTAAACTTAACTCTTTAACAGATAAAGAGATTAATAGGGTATTATCTAAATTAGCAAAAATGCCTATACAATTTAAAAAACTTTTAATTACTAGAAGTGGTGATAATTTTATATTGGAGTGCCTATGCGTTTGGTAAGAGATATACTCTTAGGAGTTATTGCACTATATATTGGATTAATTATATTTATGCCAAAGTCTCAATTATACTATAAAGCAGAAGAGTTTTTAAATAGTAAAGGTGTTGTTATAGGTAATGAGAAGATTGTTGAAACTATTTTAGATTTTAAAATTTTACATCCAGTTGCATACTACCAAGGTGCAGATATTGCTAGAGTTGCTAAAATTGATATTAAGCCACTACTATTAGTAAACGAAGTTAATTTAGAAGATTTAGAGTTAATGGGAGTTGCAAAAAAGTTTATTAAAGTAGATATAGATAGTTTAAAAGCAAAACATAATATTTTAAAACCTTACTATATAAAATTAGATATAAATGGTAGTTTTGGTTTAGCAAATGGTTATATAGATTTAAAACAGAGATTACTTCATATAGATATTACAAAGCCAAAAGATATTAAACCAATCAAAAGGCTTTTGAAAAAGAGTACAAAAGGGTGGAAATATGAGTATCGATTCTAAAAAGAGTGCTTTAGGGGCATTTGTATCTATTTTTCTTGCTCTTTTTATAGCAAAAGCTATATGGGTCTTTGCAGAAGTTAAATATTTACCTAAAAAAGGGATAGATATAGCAAAAGATATTGGTGTTAAATCTTTATATTATCACTACAACTTAGCATCTAAAAAAGATAAACCAAAACCTATTATAAAGCACTATAAACCAGCAAAAGTTGTATCTACTAGAAAGCCAAAAGTAAAACCTAAACCAAAAAAGGTAACTAAATTTATATTAAAAGGTATCTATGACTCTACAAGTAAAAAAGTTATAATTGTTGAGTATTTAAATAAGAGTTATGCACTCTCTTTAGGCGAAACATTAGAGGGGTATAAATTTACAAAGTTAGTAGATACTACTGCTATATTTACTAAAAATGGTATTGATTATAAGGTAAATCTATTTACAAAAGATAAAAAAAGTAGTAAAAAATCTAATAATTCAAAACCACAAAGAGAGTTAGCAAATAATATAGATAAACCAAAACCTAAAACTATAAAGAAAGAGCCTAAAAGAGAGGAACCTGTAACTGAGGGAGGAACAACATATATTCCTAAAAGCACATTTAATAAATACAAAGGCAATTATGCACAAATAAGACGAAATATAAATGCTATTCCTAATATGGAAAATGGCAAATTAAATGGCTTTAAAATTAGTTTTGTTAAAGCAAATAGTGATTTTGCAAAGTTAGGTTTAAAAAGGGGTGATATAATAACAGCTATAAATGGTGAGCCATTAAATAACTTTAAAGTTCCATTAGAGTTTTTTAATAATATAGATACAATCTCAGCAGCAACACTTACTATAAAACGAGGAAATGAAATTAAGGAGTTAGAGTATGAAGTTCGTTAAACAAATCTTAATTGCAATACTTTTATCTATATCTATTTTGAGTGCAGAAGAGTTAATAAAAGTAGATTTTAATAATATGGATCTTAATCAATTTGTAAAGTATATCAGTAAGATTACTGGTAAAAATATTCTATTAACTGGCAAGTTAAATGGAAAAGTTGATTTTGTATCTACAAAAAAGATTAAAAAGAGTTCACTATTTTCAATTGCTAACTCAATTTTGGCTAACAAAGGTTATGCCCTAGTTGACCATGGAGATTTTTTAGAAGTTGTAAAAGCATCAGAAGCTGCAGGTTCAGGATTAGAAGTTAGCAGGAAAGTTTCTGGGAAATTGATGAAAACTGTTCTTTTCCCTCTAAAATACTCTAATGCCGCTGTAATTCGTGCTAAAATTAAACCTTTACTTCATAGAAATGCTAAAGTAATCTCTTTTAAATCTGGAAATATGTTAGCAGTTACTGCATATCCTAAAACTTTAAAGACTGTTCAAAAGTTAATTGAATCAATTGAGACAGATGGTAGAAGAGGCACAACTATAATAAAACTTAAAAATGCTCCTGTAAAAGATGTATATCAAAATGTTGTAAATATCTCTAAATTACTATTTCCTCAAATTATTCAGAGTGAAAAGGTTGGTGTCTTAAAAGATGAAGCAGCAAATACACTTATTTTAGTTGGTAAAAAAGCAAATGTTGATAAATTACTGAAGTATGTAAAGAAACTTGATGTTAAAGGTGAATCAGTTGAGCAAAAGATGTATGTAATTCCTTTACAAAACTCTGATGTTGAAGAGATGGAAAAAATTATTGGAAAACTTGTGGCTCAAATGAATAATATGCCTACACAAGCTATTATAAAGGGTGGTAAAGCTGCACAAAAGGCTAAAAATAGAAAAGCTATGGTGGTTGGAGATAAAGAGAGAAATGCACTAATTGTATTGGCTACTCCATACCAAATTAAAAATATTAGAGAAGTAATAAGAAGAATAGATGTTGCAAAACCACAAGTTTATGTAAAAGCAAAAATAGTAGAGATAAATTTACAAAAAGCTAGAAATGTTGGTTTAAAATATGGCTTTGAAGGTGGTAAAATTACATCTAAAGGGCTATTTAGTATAGCTGGAAATTTAGGTGCTCCAACACTTATGGTTAGCAGAACTCTTCTTGGTTTCTTGAGTAATGAAAGTAAAGATAGTAATGGAAATATTATAAATAAAAATCCATTTAGTTTTGGAGACTCTATTAAAGAGTTATTTGCAATTGGTATTAAAGTTGACCTATTGCAACAAAATGGTGCAGCTCATACACTAAGTGAGCCATCTGTTCTTTGCTCTAATAATCAAGATGCAGAGATATATGTAGGTGAGACTAGATCTATTTTAGTTAGTTCATCTCAAGGTGATACTAAAGATGCAGTAGTGCGTAATAAGTATAGTCGTGAAGATATTGGTATATCACTAAAAGTTAAACCTAGAATTTCAAGCTCTAATAAAGTTGCACTAAAGGTAGAAGCAGTTATAGAAGATGTTGTTCCAGGTTCTGGTGCATCATCTGATAGACCAACAACAACTAAAAGAAAAGTTACTACAAGTGCAATTGTATCTCATGGACAAACAATTATTTTAGGTGGATTAATGAAGAGTAGTGGAGGTAAAACAATTTCTAAAGTTCCACTATTAGGAGATATTCCAGTTCTTGGTGCACTATTTACCTCTACTGGATATAGTGAGAGTAAAATTAATGTTGTAGTATATTTAACACCATATATTGTTCGAAATAGTAGAGACTTAACAAAACTTAGAGAGTTTTTAAGTCAATTAGATGCTATTCAATCACGATATAGCAGACATATTCGTGCAAAATTAGAGCAAAGAGTTGAAGATACTGAAGTTTATGAAGAGACAAATCCTAAAAATTATGAAAGACCAATTAGTGAGCCAAAACCAACAAAAAGACCAGACCCTTTAGAACTTTTAAGAGTAAGGTAGGGGTTAAAAATGAAGTTACCTATACTTGAACATGTAAATTTAGAACCTTTGATAGAAGAGGGGATTGATTATAAAAGTGCTATAAAAAATCATCTCTTATTTGCAAATATTGGTAGAGAAAAAGCTGCTATTGTATCTAAAGATAATTTATCATCAGCACTTAACCATAAAGCTAGAATTGGCAATGACTATAAAGTTTATATGTTAGATGACGAAAGTTTTGAGAGACTCTACCATAAATTTCAAGATATACAAACAAGTAGCGATTTTGAACAGATGCAAACAAATGCCTCTGAAGAGCTTATAGAAGCTGAGAGTGAACTATTAGAGTTTATTCAAAACTCTCAAAATCTATTAAACTCTGAAGAGTCAGCACCAATTGTAAAACTTGTAAACTCTCTATTTTTCCAAGCAATTAAAAAGGGTGCTAGTGATATTCATATCGAGATACATGAGAAGAAGGGAGAGGTTAGATTTAGGGTAGATGGTGCATTAAAGAAGCATTTAGATATAGAAAAGAGTGTAACTAATTTGGTAATTAACCGTATTAAGGTAATTTCAAACCTTGATATTTCAGAAAAAAGGATACCACAAGATGGTAGAACACAAGTAGTTATTTCTGGTAAAACTCTTGATATTAGGGTCTCTGTACTTCCTACTTATCATGGTGAAAGAGTTGTAATGCGTATTTTGATGCAAAGTGAGAGTATTCCAACACTAGAAGAGTTAGGGTTTGTAAAAGAGACAACCCAAGCTTTTTATAAGCTCTTAAATCACTCTCATGGTATGATACTTGTTACTGGTCCAACAGGTTCTGGTAAGTCAACAACTCTACACTCATTTTTACAACATATTGCATCTCCAGATAAAAATATTATTACAATCGAAGACCCTGTAGAGTATAATGCAGACCATGTTAATCAAATTCAAGTTAATGATAAAGTAGGGCTAACATTTGCAGCTGGTTTAAGAAGTATTTTAAGACAAGACCCCGATGTTGTAATGGTTGGAGAGATTAGAGATAAAGAGACAGCTCAAATTGCAATTCAAGCTGCATTAACAGGACACTTACTACTCTCAACTCTACATACAAATGATGCTACTTCATCACTAACTAGACTTATGGATATGGGTATAGAAGATTATCTATTAAGCTCTACTCTAATTGGGGTTTTGGCTCAAAGGTTAGTAAGAAAACTATGTGACCACTGTAAAGTTCCTACACTACTTCCAGCACCAGTTTTAAAAGAGTTGAATTTAGATGAGAGAAGTGTCTATTATAAAGCAGTTGGGTGTAGAAAATGCGACTTTTCTGGATATAATGGCAGACAAGCAGTAGGTGAGTTATTTATAATGAATAATGAAGTCCAAGAGCTTATGAAAAGAGGCTTAAATGACCATGAAATCAGAGAAGTTATGAAATCTCAAGGTATGGAGACAATATCAGATAAACTTAAAGCTATGATGAAAAATGGAACAACAAGTTATGAAGAAGCTCTAAGAGTTGGAATAATGGATAGATAATCTATGCTTAAAAAAAGAGCCGCATTTACACTTATAGAGATTCTTATCTCTACAATGTTATTATCTATTGTCTTATTAGGTTTATATGGCGTTTTAGATACTCAAAAACGCTCTTTGAGTGCTATAAAAGAGAATTTAGATAAGAGTGTGGAGTATGATCGCTCTATTATGGTTCTTTATAATGATATTTTACATAGTGATGGCAACCTAACAATAAAAAAGGGTGAAAGAGATAACTTATGTATAAACTCAACTACAAACTCTTTGTATGAACTTAGCAGTGCAAAGGTGTGTTGGCTTGTATTAAAAGATAAAGATACTTTAATTAGAGTAGAGGGTAATGGATATAGTTTGCCTCTTAAGTTAGAAGATAAAGTAGAAGTTAATAGAGTATTAGAAGGTACTAGAGTATTTGAAGTTTCAAGAGATAAAGATAAAATATTCGTTTTTGTAGAACAATTAAATAAAGAACCTTATAGCTTTTTACTCCAAGGAGTAAGAGTCCCACCAAAACCAAAACCAAAGAAAAAACCAAAATCTAAATCAAAACAAAACTCTAAGCCCCAAAAAGATAATAATGAAACAAAATCAAAAAAAGGTAAACCTTCTAATCCTTTTTAAAATTGTATAATAAGTAGTAACCTAAAAATTAAAATAGAATATAGTATCAAGGGGTATAGGTGTAGAGGTGTGAAGAGTAGAGATAAAATGAATAATATGATGTTACTTTCTATACACCTCTTCTCCTCTACCCCTATACTCCTTTGAAATTAATTTGTGTTTAATTTTCACTAGCTACTTATTTAGTCTTAATTTATTACAACTTTATGCTATTATTTTGTAAAATATTATAGGAGTTATTATGAAATTAAAATATATTATTATCTCATCTATAGTTATATTTAATAGTAGTTTTGCAAAAGTGCCTAGTAAAAATAGTAATTTAATAGGTAGTTGGTATAGTAAAAAAGAGAAAATTTTAAATAGTAAAGTTATTTTAAATATTACAAAAAAAGAGCAGTTTTTTAAAAATGGAGCTTTACTTAGCACTAAATGGTTTAATTTTAAAACACGAGATGGTAAAGATTTAGGAGAGTATTATATTACAAAACTATTTAGCTGGAGTGCTGATAAAAAAATAGTTAAAGCTAGATTTTTTAAATGCAATACAGCTATAACTAAAAAATTAAAAATAGACCCTTTAGGTTATAAAAAACTAAGCAAACAGTGCAAAGCATCTAATGGCTCTAATAAAATAACTACAAAATCTTACAAAATTATTGGAGATAAACTCTACTTAAATAAAGATATTTTAATCTCTCTAAGAGATAGATAAGTAGTAACACAAAATTAAAATCGAATTATAATATCAAGGGGTATAGGTGTAAGGTGTGAAGGGGTAGAGATAATAAATCGATAACATAATATTACTTTCTATACACCTTTTCTCCTCTACCCCTATACTCCTTTGATATTTATTTGTGTTTAATTTTTACTAGCTACTTAAAGGTTAAGGTAATAAGAGTAACTTATTCCACTCTTTAGCCTTTACTAAAAGAGCATTTTGTGTTCTAAATTTTGTTACAGCTATAATAGCTTTTTTATTATATTTTATATCTCTTTTTAAATATGTAATAATTGCACCATTTGGATGATTTTTAATATACTCATTTATGCTGTTTTTACTATATATAATAGTTAAAGGTCTTTTTAATCTACCTAAAAAACGATACTGATTATGGTATTTACCAAAATGAGCTACCTCTATACCTCTTCTTTCAAGTTTTAAAATCTCTTTTGAAAAGTTAGTTAAGTTTTGTTGTTTTAAATAGATATGCGCAACCAAATGGATAACAAAAATTAAAATTAAAGAGTTTAATGAAAGCACTTTAATAAAACTCTCTTTAGAATTAAACTCTTTTTTAATTAAAAATATCCCATATATAAGCAATATTGTAGCTGCTAAGAGGTTAGCTTTTATATCTATAAGTGTGCTAATATATCCTTTAATAATAAAAGGGGTAGTATATAAAAAAGTAGATAAAATTATAAAGAAAACTCCTAAAAAATTAGCTTTATACCTCCTATCTTTAGATATGCTTATTACTCTAGTAGTAACTATTGCAAAAGCTAAAAACTCTGGCGCTATATAGTGTATCTGTTTACCACTAATTAATGAAAATATTAATATTGTTCCAACTATCCAAACTATTAAAAACTTTTCTCCACTATTTAAACTATTTTTAGTAAACTCTTTTAAACCACTCCAAAATGAAGAGCTTAAAATCCATGGAAAAAGAAGTATCGGTATCCAAGGTAGATACCACCAAAAGCTATGCTTATGTGCAAATGCATTTACAGCTCTTCCAGCATACTGTCCCCAAAAAATTCCATATGCAAATGCTTCTCCTCCCATTTTTGCAGCAGGAATAGCCCAAATTAATGCAATTGCAATACCAGCCATAAGTGCAAATAAGCCCTTTATATAAAAGCTAAATTTAACTCTACTACTAGACCAATATGAAGCAAATAGATATAGTGGCAATAGATGAGCTACTATAACAGGACTTTTGGCTAATATTCCAAAACCAATCCCAAAGGCTAAAAGTGCATAATCTCTTAATCTATCATACTTAATAGCACAAATTCCAGCATATATACTAAGCAAAACCCAAAAAGAGAGCATAATATCAAACATAAATAGAGTTGTATAAAAACTATATATAACACCCCCAACAATAACCCAAGCTAAAAGCTTAGCACCAACTCTATCATCTTGAAATATCTCTTTATATATTTTATAACTTAATATAATATTTCCAATAGAAAAGAGTAGGGGGATAAATCTAATAGAAGTCTCATTAACTCCAAAGAGATGCCAATCTAAATTAATTAACCAAAAAAGAAGAGGTGGTTTGTGGTCATATGGTAAGTTATTTAGTGTTGGCACAAAATAGTTACCACTATTAAACATCTCCCAAGCAACACTAACATATCGTGTCTCATCAAGAATTAATAGGGGTCTAAAATATATTGCAATAGTAACAATTAGTGTTAAAATGGCTATAGGTAAAATTAAATCTCTATACTCTCTCAAATTATCCCTTTAAATTTGTAATAATTATACCCTAATTTTAATTTTAACTATCTATAATATTGCAACTAATATAGGAGTTGATATGGCAAATAGCTACAAGAGATTAATATATATTGTTATTATAGTAGCTATACTCTCATATCTATTTTTAGACAAAAGTTTAGCTCTATATTTTCTTAATGACCCTTTGCATCTTAAGAGTCTATTTTGGATAATAACACTATATGGTGACTCAAAATACTCTTTAATTTCAACAGCTATTATTGCTATAATCTTCTTTAAATGTAGTAAGCCAATCTTTAAAGGGGCAATTTATATATTTAGCTCTGTTGCTCTATCTGGTATTTTAACAGATATTATAAAAGTTATAGTAGCAAGGTATCGCCCACCAATGTTTATTAAAGAGCATCTTTATGGATTTAATTGGTTTGATTTTGGTCATATGGTAAACTCTTTTCCTTCAGGACACTCAACAACTGCATTTGCACTATCTGTTAGTTTGGCTATGCTATTTCCAAAATATAAAAAAATCTTTTTAATAATTGCAACTTTAACTGCATTTAGTCGTGTTGTTGTTGGAGTTCACTACTTTAGTGATGTATTAATTGGCTCTTTAATTGGGACACTTACAGCTTATTATTTATATAAATACTTTTATAAGGAAACAATTTGAATTTAAGAGCTTTTTTAATAATTTTAGCAATTTTAACTCTTTTTGTTCCATTAAGCTTAGCACCACTTTTTAATTTAGACGAAGGTGCATTTAGCGAAGCTACAAGAGAGATGTTACAAAGTGGCAATTATATAACAACATATTTAGATGGAAATTTGCGATTTGATAAACCAATACTAATTTATTGGCTACAAGCATTTAGTGTAAAAATATTTGGTTTAAATGAATTTGCTTTGCGTTTTCCATCTGCTCTTGCAGGGGCTTTTTGGGCATTGGCTATTTGGAGTTTTACTAAGCGATACTTTAGTGAAAGAAGTGCATTTTTTGCAACTCTTTTTATGTTAAGCTCTTTACAGATAAATATAATTACAAAAGCAGCAATTGCTGACTCTTTACTTAATCTTTTTATTGCTACTTCTATCTTTTTAGCTTGGGTTTTTATTCAAAAACGAGAGAAAAAATATCTATATTTAACATTCGCACTAATTGCATTTGGGACTTTAACAAAAGGACCAGTCGCAATAATGATACCACTTGTAGTTATTACAATCTATCTATTAATTAAAAAGGAGTATCTATTTTTACTAAAGAGCCTATTTAACCCTATTGGCATACTAATATTTTTAGCAATAGCAGCTCCTTGGTATATTTTAGAGTATCTTGACCAAGGGCAAAAATTTATAGATGGTTTCTTTTTAAAACATAATTTAGAGCGTTTTAGCTCAACACTAGAGAGTCATAGAGGTAGCCTATTTTACTATATCCCTGTAATTTTAATTGGCTTTTTACCATTTACTACAATTTTAGTTGCTACATTAAAGAGAATAAAATCTCTATTTAAAGATGACTTACAACTATTTTTAACTATTTGGGCTATATTTGTTATACTATTCTTCTCATTTTCTGGAACAAAACTACCTCACTATGTAATTTACGGCTATACGCCACTATTTATACTTATGGGTATTTATGCTCAAAATAATTTTAAAAGTATCACTTGGTTAGTTACTCTTCCAACACTATTTCTATATTTAGTATTACTAACTCTACCTTTTATAGTGCCACTTATTAAGATAAAAAATCTCTATATAGCAGAGATGCTAAATCAAGTAGATTCTATTTTTAATAGAGAGTATTTAATTTATGTAGCATTAGCTCTAATTTCTACTATTTTAATTAAATTTATTAAATTATCAATAGAGTTTAAAGCTTTTTTAATTGCTATAGTTTTTACCTCTTTAATAAATTTTGTAGTTATCCCAGCATATGGTAAATTAGCTGAACAACCAATAAAAGATGCAGCACTCTATGCAAAAAATCATAATTTAAAAGTTATTACCTTTCATATAACAAAGCCTAGCTTTTTAGTTTACTTAGAGTCTAAATCACTTAAAGAAAAACCAAAAAAAGATAGTATAGTTTTACTAAAAAAGGGTGCGCTAAGATACTTTAAAGAGTATGAAATACTCTTTAAAAAAGGTGGAATATATTTGATTAAAGTAAAATAGAACTACTCAAAACTATGAAAATTGTTTTTTTGACCTAAATATCAATATTAAGCTTGGTTTTATTGCTTAAAACTTTGCGCTTTATGCTTTTGGCTTTAAGCAATAAATTTAACATTTGTCTTATTTCATTGGCATTAAGATATACCTTAACTCTCTACCCCTTCACACCTCTACACCTATACTCCTTTGATACTATATTAGATTTTAATTTTATGTTACTACTTATGCCCTAATGTGCATAACTCTTTGGCACTATTACTATCTACTCTAATAAGATTTTTAGGCTCTATTTTATCATATCTATCTGTATCATTTACAAAATATACCTCTACTCCTAACTCTTCTAACTTTTTAAAAGTTTTATATCCTAAAGCTTTTAGATATACCTTTTTAACACCTAAATTTTTAAAATATTCAAAAAACTCATTTGATTTAGATTTTTTATGAATATTTTTCTCTATAATTATATTTTCATTATCTATAAAAGCAAAATATTCAGATTTTCTAAATCTTTTAGATATGCTATTTTTATCATCTTCTAAAGCTATTAAAATCAATTTCTCTCCTTAATTTCCATACATTAATCGTGGCAACCAAAGGCTAATTTGTGGAATGTAAGTTATAAGCAACAATCCAAGCAAAATTACACTTGCCCAAGGCAGGGCGTAAATTACAACATCTTTTAAGCTAACTCCTGTAATTCCACTTGTTACAAATAGGTTTAATCCTACTGGTGGGGTTATCATTCCAAGTTCCATATTTATTGTAATAATAATTCCAAAGTGGATTGGGTCTATGCCAAGTGCTTTTGCAACTGGCAAAAGAAGAGGAACCATAATCATAATAATTGCACTTGGCTCCATAAAATCCCCTGCGAAGAAGAGCAAAATATTTACAAAAAGCAAAAATGCAATTGGTCCTACATGTGCAT